>NZ_LKKW01000001.1 GCF_001891165.1 Streptobacillus ratti
AGAGGGTAAATCTAAGGTGATAATGACTCTTACTGAGAGATTATCAAGAATTAATATTGTTCGTTTATTAGATGCTAAGACTAATGATAATGTTATTAAAGAGGTTGAAAAGATTATTAAAAGTAATAAATATTTAATTCATTCTATTACTTCTGATAATGGTTCTGAGTTTTCTAATGTTAAGTATATTACTGATTTAGGTATTAAGTGGTATTTTGCTCACCCTTATTGTTCTAATGAGAGGGGTAGTAATGAAAATAATAATAAGATGATTAGGAGATTTATTCCTAAGGGTAGGTCTATGAATAAATTAAGAAAAAAAGATGTTAAATTTATTGAAAATTTTATGAATAATTATCCTAGAAAAATTTTCAATTCTTCAACATCTTATGAAGTTTATGAATGTCTTTTAAATCTTGTTTAAGTTGTTTTTGGACATTTACTTTTGGAATTTAGGAAAAATGTGATATTATAAATAAAAAAGAAAGTAGGTTTTTATGAAAAATTTAATTGATACTCATTTACATTTATATAGTGAACTATATATAAATAATAGAAAAGAAATAATAGATGATATGAAAGAAAAATTAGATATAGCTGTAAATATATCATGTGATATGGAAAGTACACTTGAATCTGTTAAATATGCTGATGAATATGATTTTATGTATGCTACTGTAGGGTATCATCCCTGTGATATATCTAAATTTAATGAAAAAGATTTTGAAGAAATGTTAAATTTAGCAATTAATCATCCAAAAGTTGTTGCAATAGGAGAAATAGGTTTAGATTATTATTGGATGAATGATTCAAAAGAAGAACAAGAAAAATATTTTAGATTACAAATAGAAAATGCAATAAAATTGGATATGCCAATAGTAGTTCATACAAGAGATTCATTAGAAGATACTATTAGTATAATAAATGATTATCCTAAATTAAGAGGTATATTTCATTGTTATTCTGGTAGCTATGAAATGATAGAACATCTATTAGATAGATTTTATGTAGGTGTAGAGGGAACTTCTACATTTAAGAATAATAAGATAACACATGAATTAATAAAGAAAATAAGTTTAGATAAAATAGTACTTGAAACAGATTCTCCATATTTAACCCCTGTACCTTTTAGAGGAAAGTTAAATAATCCCATTTATGTTTCTTATGTTGCAGAAAAAATCTCAGAATTAAAAGAAATTGATTTAGAGGAAGTAAAAAAGAAAACTACTGAAAACGCATTGAGGGTGTATAATATATGTTTAAAATAGGTGTAGATATAGTTGAAGTAAAAAGAATAGAAAAAGCAATAATTAAAAGTGAACATTTTTTAAAAACAGTATTTAGTGAAAAAGAGATAGAGTATTGTGAAAAGAAAATAAATAAATATGAATCATACAGTGCAAGATTTGCAGTAAAAGAAGCATATTTAAAAGCTATAGGAACAGGAATAACAGATATAAGTTTAAATAATATTGAAATAATTAATTCTGAATCAGGCAAACCATTTTTATATGTAAATGGAGAATTAATTGATGGCGATGTTTCTTTAAGTCATACTGAAACATTAGCTATTGCAAATGTTGTATTAAAAAAGTAGCATTTAATAAATGCTACTTTTAAGGTATTTCATAACCTAATTTTTTTGATATTTTTTTAGAACATTCTTTAATTTTTTCAACAAAAAAAACTTTAGATTTTTCTTTTTCTGAAAGAGGGATAGAAATACTTAAAGATCCACATACTTCAGTCTTAGAATTAAATATAGGACAACCTATACAATATAATCCAAGTTCATATTCTTCATATTCTACTGAATATCCATTTTTCTTTACTAGTTTAAGATTATCCATTAATACATCAAGATTAACTATCGTTCTAGCAGTATATTTTATTTTTTCAGTTTGATTCCAAATATTATTTATATCTTCTTCACTACAGTATGCAAGTATGGCTTTACCTGCTGATGTACAGTGCATAGGAGCCCGTCTACCAATCTTAGACCATTCCATATTGTTTGAAGTATTTTCAGGCGAAAATTTATCTATATACAATATTTGACTGCCATCTCTAATAACTAAATGTATTGTTTGGTTTGTTTCAACAGCAAGTTTAGTAATATAGCTTTTTGCTGGTTGAGTAAAATCAATATTTTGAATAATTCTATTTCCAACTCTAAACATTTTAAATGTTAAAGAATATTGACCTTTTTTATTTTGTTTAACATATCCATTTTCTTTTAGTGAATGTAATATACGAAAAGTTGTGGTTTTATTTAGTTTGCTTTTTTTGCATAGTTCAGATAATGAAAAATTTGTTCCTTGAGATAATATTTCAAGTAAGTTCATAGCTCTGTCAATTGATTGTACATACATATTTATTATTATTCTCCTTTCTTTTTATTATATCTTATAACTATCTTAAAATCAAGTATTTATGCCTATTTAGTTGATAAAGTTTTTCATTTGTGTTAAAATATAAAGAAAATGGAGTGAAAAATAATGAATGATTTCATAAAAAAAGCAGTTGATGATATCTATAATGAAATAGTTATTCATAGAAGACATTTACATGAAAATCCAGAACTAAGTGAATATGAATACAATACATCAAAATATATAGAAGAATTTTTAAAAAAACAAGGTATAGAGTATAAGAGAGTTGCAGATACTGGAATATATGCGTATATAAGAAATGGTAAAGGAAAAACAGTTGCATTTAGAGCAGATATGGATGCTTTACCAATATTAGAAGATAGTGATTTTGAATTTCATTCAAAAAATAAGGGTGTAATGCATGCTTGTGGTCATGATGTACATACAAGTGTACAATTAGGTGTAGCTAAAATTTTATCTGAAAATTTAGATAAATGGCAAGGAAATGTTAAATTTTTCTTTCAACCTGCTGAAGAAACAGTAGGAGGAGCAAAAAGAATGCTTGAAGATGGAGTTAATTCAGATTTTAAAGCAGATGCTCTTTTTGCATTTCATGTCGCACCAGAAATAGAAGTTGGAAAAATTGGCGTAAAATATGGGAAATTACATGCTACATCATCAACTTTTACAATAACTATAAATGGATTTGCATCACATGCTGCTCTTGCATACTTAGGAATAGACACTGTAGTTGTAGGTTCAAAAGTTGTAGAATATTTACAGTCTATAGTTAGTAGAAGAGTAGATGCAAGAGATTGTGCAGTAATAACTGTTGGAACATTTAATGCTGGAACTGCTCAAAATATTGTTGCAGATAAAGCAATATTAACTGGAACTATTAGAACATTGACACTTGATTTAAAAAAATGGATAGTAAATGAAATAAAAACTAATCTACCTAAATTTGTTGAAAGTATGGGAGCAAAAATAGATATTGATTTTAAAGATAGCTATATACCTGTTATAAATAATGATGAAAAAACTAGTTTTTTAGAAAAAAATGTAAGAAATATTTTAGGGGATGAAAATTGTGTGATAATTGAAAAATCAAGAATGGATGCAGAAGATGTAGGATATTTTTTAAATGAAATAGAGGGTTCATTTTATAGACTAGGGATAAGAAATGAAAAAATAGGAGCTATATATGACCTACATCATCCTAAATTTAAAGTAGATGAGAATGCAATAAAAATTGGTATGATAGTTCAATTAAAAAATGCTTTGGAGTTTTTGAATGAAAATTAATGATATAATAGATGTTAAAATAGAAAAATTAGTATTTGGTGGAGAGGGTATAGCAAAATACAATGATTTAATAATTTTTGTACCTATGTCTGTTCCTGGAGATGAATTAAAAATAAAAATAATATCTATCAAAAAAACATATGCAAGAGGTCTTATATATGAAATTGTAAAACCATCTGTAGATAGAATATCTTTTGATAAAATTACTTTTGAAGATTACTCAGGCTGTGATTTTGCAATGATGAATTATGATGCACAAATAAAATATAAATCAATGATTTTAAAAGATGTAATGCAAAGGATAGCTAAAGAGGACATAAAAGAAGATATTTTTGTTGAAAAATCAGAAAATATATTTAATTATAGAAATAAAGTTGCTGAACCATTTATTAAAATAAATGGAGAAATAAAGACAGGATTTTTTAAAAAGAAATCACATGAAATATTTGTTAGCGATGAAGTAAATTTAAGATCTAATATTGCAACAAAAATATTAGAAAAATTATTATTTAAATTAAATGAATATAAAGGAACTAAGAAAGAATATAAGGTATTTAATGATATAACTAATACTGGATTTTTAAAAACTTGTGTAATTAGAAATAATGATATTGGTGAAGTAATGCTAATATTAGTTGTAAATGGTAAATCTTCTATTAATCGTTTAAAAGATACTTTGATTGAATTATACAATAAAAATAATGAAATTAAGTCTATATATATTTCAATAAAAAATAAAGTTGATAATGTGATTTTTGGTGAAGAATTTATTAAAATAGTAGGAAATTCATATATTGTTGAAAATCTATTTGGAATTAATTTTAAGATATACCCTAATTCTTTTTTTCAAATTAATAAAAAACAAACTGAAAAACTATATTTAGAAGCATTAAATTTTTTAGGAGATTATAACAATAAAAATATTATTGATGCTTTTTCAGGAACTGGTACTATTGCTATGATAATGGCACAAAAGGCAAATAAGGTTATAGGACTTGAAATAGTACCAGAATCAGTTAAGGCTGGTATAAAAACTAGCAATGAAAATAATATAAAAAATGTTGAATTTATAGTAGGAAAAGTAGAAGAAACTATACCTAATGTTTTAGAAAAAAATAAAATAGATTACATAGTATTTGACCCTTCAAGAAAAGGAATAGAAAAATCAGTTTTAGAAAAAGTTAGTGAAAATAATATAAATAAATTGATATATATTTCATGTAATCCAACAACACTTGCTCGTGATATATATATTTTAAAAGAATATGGATATAAACTAGATTTTATAAAAGGCTTTGATATGTTCTCACAAACACATCATATTGAATGTGTGGTACTTATGACAAGAGTTGATAAATAGATAAGAAAATAAATTATACAGAACTTGTTGACCGCTATAGGGCATATTGTGTTGCATTCGGTTTTTAAATAGACTGTGATATTGCTGAGATAGTAGATGTTTAAAAATCAATATAAAGATTTACTTGCACGAATAAAAATTGTGAAATTGTGATATAATAACACATAGTATTAAATGTATAGATATAAAGTTAGAAGAATAAAATTAAATTACACATTATTTAATAATAATCTTGTGATTAAATAATATTATGAAAGGAGAATTTGTGATTGAATATAAAAAGGTTTCTCTAATATGTCCAATAGCTGGAAAAATTTTGAATGATATTAATTTAGAAATTCAAAAAGGAGAATTTTTTGTTATCATTGGACCAAGTGGAAGTGGTAAAACTACAATGTTAAAATTAATTAACAGACTTATTAAACAAACAGATGGAAATATTTTCTTTCAAAATAAGAATTTAAAAGACTATAATCTTAGAGAACTTCGTTTAGAAATAGGGTATGTATTACAACAAATAGCTCTTTTTCCTAATTTAACAGTAGAAGAAAATATAGCATTAATTCCAGAAATGAAAAAAATGGATAAATTATTAATAAAAAAGAAAACAGTAGATTTATTAGAAAAAGTAGGACTTGATCCAGAAAAATATATGAAAAGATTACCAAAGGAATTATCAGGGGGAGAAAAACAAAGAATTGGAATTTTAAGAGCTATTATTTCTAATCCTAAAATTTTACTTATGGATGAACCTTTTTCAGCATTAGACCCTATAAGTAAAACACAATTACAAGATTTAATTAAAATGTTACATGATGAATATAATATGACAACAGTTTTTGTAACACATGATATGAGTGAGGCTTTAAAATTAGCTGATAGAATTTGTATAATGAAAAATGGAGAAGTTATTCAATGTGATACTCCTACAGAAATGAGAAAAAATCCTATAAATGACTTTGTAAAAGAATTTTTCTATGTAAAGGAGTGTGAATAATGAGTATTATTAATGTATTTTTTGATAAAAAATCAGAATGGTTAGTAGCTTTATTTGAACATTTACAAATTTCTTTATTATCATTACTTATTGCAATTATTATTGCAGTTCCATTAGGGATTTTAGTTGTAAATTATAAGAAAACAAAAGAATGGTTATTACAAGTTACAGGAATATTTCAAACTATTCCATCATTAGCTTTACTAGGACTTTTTATACCAATTATAGGAATAGGTACATTTCCAGCAGTTGTTACTCTTGTAATATATGCAATATTTCCAATATTGCAAAGTACAATTACAGGATTATCTGAAATAGATACATCATTAGAAGAAGCTGCTACTGCTTTTGGAATGAACAGATGGGAGAAATTAAAAAAATATCAATTGGCTTTATCAATGGGTATATTAATGTCAGGTGTAAGAACTGCAAGTATTATGATTATTGGTACAGCAACTCTTGCAGCCCTAGTTGGTGCTGGAGGGCTTGGGTCATTCATATTATTAGGAATTGATCGTAACAATACAGAATTAATTTTTATTGGTGCTATTTCTTCAGCAATTCTTGCTATAATTTTTGGAGGATTAATTAAATTTTTACAAAATAAGAAACCTAAAACTATATTAATTGCATTAATTCTTTCAATTGTTTCAGTAGCTTTAAGTTTTACTCCTTTATCAAGTAGTTCAGAAAAAACATTAGTTATTGCTGGAAAACTTGGAGCAGAACCTGAGATTATTATAAACATGTATAAGTTACTTATAGAAGAAGAGACTGACATAAAGGTAGAAATAAAACCTAATTTTGGAAAAACTAACTTTCTATATGAAGCATTAAAATCAAGAAGTATTGATATATATCCAGAATATACAGGAACAATTGTAACAACACTTTTAAAAAATCAAGTAGAAAATATATCAAATGATTCACAAGAAGTATATGAAGTAGCTAGAGATAAAATATTTGAACAAGATAATTTAATTTATTTAAATCCAAGTAAATTTCAAAATACTTATGCTATAGCAGTAAAAACAGATTATGGTAAAATTCATAATTTAAATAAAATTTCAGATTTAAAGAAAATAGAAAAAAATATAATGGCTGGATTTACTTTAGAATTTAATGATAGAAAAGATGGGAATATGGGATTAAAAAGTCTTTATGGATTAAATTTAAAAGTAAGGACAATGGAACCATCTTTACGTTATAGTGCTATAAATAGTGGAGATGTTGATGTTATTGAAATTTATTCTACAGATAGTAAAATTTTAACATATGATTTAAAAATATTAGAAGATGATAAACAATTATTTCCACCTTATCAAGTTGCACCACTTTTAAGAGAAGAAACATTAAGAGTTTATCCTGAATTAAAAATTATTCTTGAAAAATTATCAAATAGAATTAGCTCTAAAGAGATGATAGATATGAATTATAAAGTGGATGTATTAGGAAAAACAGCAATAGAAGTAGCTAGAGAATATTTAATGAAAGAAAATTTAATAAAATAAAAAAAGAAAAGGAGTAATATGTTTAAGGTAATAATTTTAATTGTTTTGTCCTATTTATTAGGTTCAATACCTAATGCGTTGTGGATAGGTAAAATATTTAAAAATATTGATGTTAGGGAATATGGAAGTGGTAATGTTGGTGCAACTAATGCAGCAAGAGTTTTAGGATGGAAATTAGGAATATTTACATTATTATTAGATATTTTAAAAGGTTCAATTTTTGTATTAATTGCTAAAAAATTAAATTTAGATGATATTTATTTAGTATTAATAGGTATGGCTGCTATTTTAGGGCATAGTTATAGTATATATCTTGGATTTAAAGGTGGGAAAGCAGTTGCTACATCATTAGGAGTTTTCCTTATTTTAGTACCCAAAGTTATTTTATTTTTATTAATAATATTTTTTGTGATAGTTTTTATTACACAATATGTTTCTTTATCTTCTATAACTTGTGCTTTTTTTCTTCCAATTTTAACATATATGTTGTATAATAATCTCATATATACTATTTTTGGAATATTTATCGGTACTATAGTTATAATAAGACATAAGTCTAATATTATAAATTTAATAAATAAAAATGAAGCAAAATTCTTTGATAAAGCGAATAAAAAGTGAGGATTCAAATGAATATATTAACAATTGGTGGAGGAAGCTGGGGTACAGCTTTAACATATTTATTAGATAAAAAAGGACATAAATGTTTTTTATGGGAATATAATGAGGACTATAGAAAACAGATGAAAGAAAAAAGAGAAAATGAAAATTTTCTGAAAGGCTTTAAATTAAGTGAAAGTATTGAAATAGTAGATGATTATGGATTAGTTTTGGAAAATGAAAATATAGATATTATCTTACTTGCAACACCAACACAATTCTTAAGAAATACATTAAATAAATTAAAAGAAAGTATGAAAAAGAAATACATTTTAGTAAATGTTGCAAAAGGTATTGAGGTTTCAACAGGACTTACAATTTCTAATATTTGTGAAGAAGTACTTAAAGATAAAGAATATGAATATGTATTACTTGCAGGTCCAACTCATGCAGAAGAAGTTGTTAATAATATGCCATCAGTAATACTTTCTGTATCTAAAAATATTGAATCAGCTAAAATAGTACAACAAACTTTTAATAATAGTTCACTTAGAGTTTATACTGGTGTTGATGTTATAGGAGCAGAATTAGGGGGAGCAATTAAAAATTGTTTAGCTATATGTGCAGGTATTTGTGATGGTTTAGGTTATGGAGATAATACTAAAGCTGCTTTATTAACACGTGGAATGAATGAGATAATATTAATTGGTTCTACACTTGGAGCAGATCCTTTAACTTTTATGGGACTTACAGGTTTAGGAGATATGATAGTTACTTGTACAAGTAAACATAGCAGGAATAGATATTTAGGAGAGCAAATAGGTAAAGGTAGAAAATTAGAAGATATAGTTAGTGAAATGAAAATGGTATCTGAGGGAGCAACAACAATTAAAGCTCTTTATCAAATTATTAAAAAAAATGAAATAAGAACTCCGATTTTTACAGCCTTATATGAATTATTATATGAAAATAAGGATATAAGTACACTTACACAAACATTTATGGAAAGAGAATTAAGATCGGAATTTTAATGAGGTGGAGATGAAAAACGATAAAATAACTGGTTCTGATAATAATATTAACCTTATTTCTTTATATATTTCAGATTTACAAAATCATGAATTATTGACATCAGAAGAAGAAGTTGAATTATTTAAAAGAGTTAGAGAAGAAAATGATGAACAAGCTAAACATTTATTAATCTTATCAAATTTAAGATTAGTTGTATCTGAGGCAAAAAAACTTTTAGGTAATGGCTTACCTTTAATTGATTTAATTAGCG
The DNA here is from genome assembly GCF_001891165.1 of Streptobacillus ratti. Classification (NCBI taxonomy): domain Bacteria; kingdom Fusobacteriati; phylum Fusobacteriota; class Fusobacteriia; order Fusobacteriales; family Leptotrichiaceae; genus Streptobacillus; species Streptobacillus ratti. The sequence goes on from NZ_LKKW01000001.1 coordinate 9,428, forward strand.
AGGGGAATTTAGGATTAATAAAATCAATAGATAAATTTGACTATACTAAGGGATTAAGATTTAGTACTTATGCAGTATGGTGGATTAAACAAACAATAAAAAAATCTATAGTTAATTTAGGTAGAGATATTAGAATACCTTCATATAAATATGAGCAATTATCTAAAGTAAATAAGGTTATTGAGAGTTACCAAAATGAGTTTGGAGATATTCCATCTGCTGAATATATTGCTGAAGTTTTAGGTATGAAACCTTCTAAAGTAGTATTATTACAAAATGAATTTCAAGAAATAATATCATTAAATGATGCTATAGGAGATAATATTTTTTTAGAAGATGTTATAGGACAAAGTGATAATGTAGAAGATGATATTATTAGAAATGATCAATTAGCTGAAATGTATAGTTTATTTGAAAAGACTTTAAATCCAAGAGAAAGAGAAATATTAGAGTTGAGATATGGTTTATCTAATAATAAAATACATACATTAAAAGAAATAGGGGAAAAGTTAAGTATAACTAGAGAAAGAGTAAGACAAATAGAGAAAAAAGCAATAACAAAATTAAAGAAAAATTTAGAAGAATATAAATACATGTATTAAGAAGGAGAGTAGTTTATGTTAAATATTAGACTTAATAGAAAAGAATTTCTAAAGAAAATACAAATTGTTGAAAATGCAATTGTTGATGATAAAGCTAATGGAATAAATTCAGGTATTTTTATAGAAACACTTGAGGATAAATTACTTTTAAAAGCAATGGGAGAGGGATTATACATTAAAGCTGAAATGCCTTGTGAAATTATAGAAAAAGGTGAGTTTATAATAAAGCATAAATTAATGGAAGAATTTTTAAAACAATTAGATCAAGAAATAATTGAGATAAAAGAAGTTAATGGTAAAATATCTATAATTTCTGGTAAAAGTAGTTCAGAGTTCTCTATTTATGAATATGAGAAAAGAAACGAACCATATATTACAAATGGTTTAGAATTTTCATTTAAAAGAGAAGAATTATTTAATGATTTAGAAAGAGTTAAATTTGCAGCCTATTTAAATGTAGATAGATTAGCAGTTAATTGTATTAGATTTGAAATAGATAACAATGGTTTAAAATTTGTTTCATCTGATGCACATAGATTAATATTTTTAAATAAAGAATTTGAAGAAAAAGCAAATATTGAAACTTTAAGTATAAGTATACCTTTAAGATCTGTTAATAGTTTAAGTAAAATATTGAAAGTTATGGAAGATGAAGTATTAACATTTAAATCTGAGGGCACAAGAATATTATTTAAATTTAAAGATGTTGAAATATTAACAAAATTAGTTGAAATGCAATATCCAGATTATAAGACACTATTAAATTCTGTGAGAAATAATAAGAAAGCATTGTTAAATACTAAAGATTTAATAAGTATTTTGAGAAGAGTTTCTGTATTTGTTAAAGATAATAATGATAAAAAAGATATTGCTATATTCAAATTTAATGATAATCAATTAGAAGTAGTAGGAAGTAATGATTTAGCAGTTTCAAAGGAAAAAATTAATTGTATTTATGAGGGAGATACTTTAAAAATAGCCTTAAATGTTAAATATATACTTGATTATTTATTAACAATATCTGAAGCTCCTGTAGTTGAAATGAAAATGTTTGATGAAAGAACACCTGTATTGATAAATGTTGAAAATAATTCTGAAAGCATATATTTAGTTGCACCTACACAAGTATAAAATAAAAATAAATAAAAAAGGTAAAATTAATACAAAATACTTAATTTTACCTTTTTATATTTCAACTATAATTCTATTTCATTATTTTCAGTTTTAATTTCAGAAATTTCTTCTTTGTTAAACATAAATTTTTTAAATTCAAATAAAACTACTATAAAAGATCCTAGAGTTCCTAAAAATAATACTATCCATCCCCAAGAGTATGAATAACTTACATTAAGTAATTTTATTGCAAAATTTTGACTTAATATTTTTTTAAGTTCAGTTCTTAGTATTAAAGAAACAGCTATTACTAAAATCATATTTAATGTAACAAAAACAATAGAGAATTTTTTTTGTAAATTATCTGATAAATAAAATGAATAAAGTGATAGAGCTACAATAATAAATGCTAGAATTGTTGCTTTTAAACCTAGATTTATAAGTCCTACTGTAAAATATCTAGCATCAAATCCAATAGGTTTTATTGTAAACTTTAATAATGGTAATAATGCACCAAGAGATGTGATAATTCCTAAATTTTTTTTAATATTTTTCATAATACTCCTTTCAAATTACATAAATTCAACATCAGAATTTAAAATATAAACCATGTCTTTTCTTTCAACAACGATTTTTATTTTATCTTTAATATTTTTATCATCTAATATTTTCTTGAATAATCTTTTTGCAGGATTTATTGCAACAGGATTACCTACCATTTCAAACATTCCAAAATCTCCTGTTGTATCTCCATAAGCATAAGAATTTTCTAAATCTATATTATATTTTTTCTCAAAATTTTTTATAGCATTTATTTTACTTTTACTATCCCACATAGGTATATTTTTACCATTATATTTATTGTTTTCATCAAGTAAATATTCAGTTGCTATAAAATCTGTTGCATTTAATTTTTTAGCCATTTTATCAACTAAAAATGATGGTGAACCAGAAATTATGATTACTAAATGTCCTTTTTCCAAATGTTCTTTTATCTTATTTCTTGAATAAGCATACAGTTTCTGAGCCCTATTTTCTATAACTCTTTGAGCTACATACTCAATATCTTTTTTATCGACATTTTTTATACATTCCATGTATATATCAACTAATTCTTCAAGATAATCATCGTAACTTCCTTTTCTTTCTTCCCACATTTTAAACTTGTGTTTTATTTCTCCGAAAAAACTACCCTCATCAATAAACTCAAATCTAATTAACATTTTAAAATGTTCTATTAGTAAAGAATTTCTAAATATGGTACCATCAACATCAAAAAAAGCTGCAATTTTTTTCATATATATCACCCTTAAATGTTTTTTAAAAGTATAACATAAGTTTATATTAAAATCAAATTGTATAGATATAAACAAAAATTGAAAAAAATGTTAATTTATAGTATAATTTAAACATGAGGTGATTATTTTGAAAATTAGAGTTCATGAAGATATGAATATTGATGAAGTAGTTGAAAAATATCCTATAGTTTCACATATTTTAATGCGTTATGGATTAGGATGTTCAGGTTGTATAATTTCTTCTGCTGAAACTATTGGAGAGGGTATAGAATTACATGGTTTAGATGCAGATATAATACTTGAAGAGATAAATATGATACTTGAAATGGAAGAAGAAGAAAAAAACAAGGAAAATACAATTTAATATGGTAACTACAGGAGAAATAATTTATAAATACTTAAAAATTAAAAATATTAATCAACTATTTTTAGCAAAAAATGTGGGAATAACACCACAATATATAAATGGTATTATTAAAAATAAGAGAAGTGCTTCTCAAAAAGTAATAGATAAAATTATTAAATTTTTAAAAATTTCAGATAATGATATTGATATGATTAAAAAATATGAAATTTTTAAAAAAACAGGAGTAATAAAAAAAGAAGCAATAAGTCTAAGAATTGAAGCTGTATATACTGATAATGGTTATATTATAGAATATAAAGATGGGGTAATTGTTTTAGAGCAATTTGGAAATAAGTATTTAGATAGCTATCTTATTAAGATTGAAACAGATAATTTAAATAGATTTAATTATGGAGATTATGTTGTTATAAAAAGAGAAAATATTGAATTAACAGAGCACCTTGATAAGTATTTATTAGTTAAATTTGATGATGAAATTGATTTTTGTAAATTAGAGAAAATTGATAATAAATTATTATTAACTTATTTAAACAAGAATAAAGCTAAAAAAATAATAAGATTTAATAAAAAAATTGATATTATTGGGACTATTATTGGTAAATATAGTCTATGGAAGGAAGAAAATGAGTAGAAAATATTTTGGAACTGATGGAATAAGAGGAGAAGCAAATAAGGATTTAAGTATTGATTTAGTTACAAATTTAGGATTAGCTTTAGGATATTATTTAAGAAAAGATAAAAAAGAAAATGAAAAAACTAAGGTAATACTTGGTACAGATACAAGAATATCTGGATATATGATAAGATCTGCACTTTCAGCAGGACTTACTGCTATGGGTGTTAATGTAGATTTTGTTGGTGTTTTACCTACTCCAGGAGTAAGTTTTTTAACTAGAACTTTAAATGCTGATGCAGGTATTATGATTTCAGCTTCTCATAATCCAATAAAAGATAATGGAATAAAAATATTTTCAAATACTGGATTTAAATTAAATGATGAAGATGAATTACAAATAGAAGAATTAATGGAAAATAGAGAAAAATTAATGGAAAACTTAGTACATGGAGAAAAATTAGGTAGATTTATTTTCATAGAAGATTATTTAAGAATGTATAGAAAATTTTTACAAACTACTGTTAAAAATAGTTTTAAGGGATATAAGGTAGTTATAGACACTGCAAATGGTGCAGGATATAGAGTTGCTGCAAAGGTTTTACAAAATTTAGGAGCAGAAGTTCAAGTTATAAACAATATACCAACAGGTAAAAATATTAATGTTGACTGTGGTTCTACAAATCCAGAAAAATTATGTCAAGCTGTAAAATTATTCAATGCTAATGTAGGGATTGCATATGATGGTGATGCTGATAGATTAATAGTTGTAGATGAAGAGGGAGAAATTTTAGATGGAGATATAATAGTTTCTATACTTGCTTTAAATTTACAAAAAAAAGATATGCTTAATTCTAATAAAGTTGTAATGACTGTTTTATCAAATATGGGTGTTGAAAAATATCTTGAGAAACATGGTATCAGAATGATAAGAGCAAATGTTGGAGATAGATATGTTTTAGAAAAAATGAGAGAGTTAGGTTTAAATTTAGGTGGAGAACAATCAGGACATGTAATAATGTTAGATCATAATACTACAGGTGATGGTGTATTAAGTAGTATACAATTAATGCAGGCATTTATTGAATCTGGTAAAAAATTAAGTGAACTTAGAAAAGAAATAAAATTATGGCCACAAGCAATGATAAATGTACCAGTTTTAAAAGAAAAAAAGAAAGATTGGGATAAAAATACTAACCTAGTTAATTACATAAATGAAAAAGAGGAAGAAATATTGGGAGAGGGTAGAATTTTAGTTAGACCATCTGGAACAGAGAATTTAATAAGAGTAATGGTTGAGGCTAAAACTAAAGAAACTATGGAAAGAATATTAAATGAAATAGTAGAAAAAGTTAAGGAAGAATTAGCATGAAACATAAAAAGTTTGCACAAATATATGATGAATTTATGAATTTTGTTGATTATAAATCATGGTTTAAATTTTTAAAATCATTTTCAAAAGGAAATAAGTTAAAAGTATTAGATTTAGGTTGTGGTACAGGAACTATTGCTTCAATGTTTTCTAAGGAAGGACATAGTGTTGTTGCAGTTGATATTTCAAATGATATGATAGAAATTGCACAATCTAAATACGGAGATTTAGATATAAATTTTTTAGTTGGAGATATCACTAAAGAAAATTTTGGAAATAATTATGATTTAATTATGTGTAATTTTGATACTGTAAATTATTTTAATGATTTAAATTCATTTAAGTCTTTTTTAAAGAATGTAAAAACTAGTTTAAAAGATAATGGTATTTTTATATTCGATATAGTTGAAGAGGGAATATTTGATGAAATGTTTGAAAATGACTTATTTATTGATGAAACTGATGAATATTTATGTATAATGAGGCATGAAAAAGTCAAAAAATTTAAACATTTAGTAGAAATGACTATATTTGTAAAAGAGGACGGGAATTTATATACAAAATATTCAGAAACACATAATAAGATAATATATGATACAGATTTAGTATTAGATACTTTAAAAGTAGAGGGTTTTAAATTATACGACAGTGCTAGAAATTCTGAATACGGAGAATCAAGACTATTTTTAATATGTAAGAAGTAGGAGTATTATGAAAAATATAGAAGATATGAAAGAATTTGAATTTAGTGAGTTATTATCTAAAACTAAGTTTAATTCTACTATTGAGGAATCAAATATTAATAAGGGAATAGATGAAGATGGAGATGAGATTAGAGAAGAATTTATTGACAACCATAAGGTAGAAAGAAATTCAAAATTACGTAAATATTTATCTTTTGCTACTGGATTTGCATATACTATTTTATCTCCTGTTATTTTACTTTTAGGTATATATTTTTTAGCTGAAAATATTATATCTTTTAAAAGGAATGAATTAGTGATTATCCTTCTTATATTACTTGGAATTTTAACTGGATATTGGACTTTATATAAGGATATTAAAAAGATTACAGCTAAAAAGGAGAATGGAAATGGAAGTAAAAATAAAGAAGTTAAATGATAATGCGATTATTCCAACATATGGGACTGAATTTTCAGCTGGAGCAGATTTATACGCATGTATAGATGAAAATTTAATAATTAAAAGTGGAGAAACAGTTATGGTTAAAACTGGTATTTCACTTGAAATACCTGAAGGATTAGTAGGATTAGTATATGCCCGTAGTGGACTTGCATTTAAAAAAGGTATTGCACCCTCAAATAAAGTAGGAGTAATAGATAGTGATTATAGGGGAGAAATAATGGTTGCATTACATAATCATAGTAAAGAAGATTATGTAATAGAAAAATTTGAAAGAATAGCACAACTTGTTATTGCTCCATATATTAAAGCAGATTTTGTAGTAACTGAAACATTAAATGATACTATAAGAAATCAAGGTGGTTTTGGAAGTACAGGTAAAAAGTAAACTATACTTAGGTATAGTTTTTTGTCTATGTAAGGAGTGAAATTATGGAAAAATATATAGTTGATGTTGCAGGTATGAAAATTGAGCAAATAAAAGGTTTACAATCTTTTACACTTGATTCCATGCTGATTGCTGATTACGTAAATATAAATAGAAAATCTAAAAAAATTCTTGAAATAGGTTCAGGATTTGGGATAATTTCTATGTTACTTAGAAAAAAGACATTGGCTGAAATTATAGGTGTTGAGATTAATAAAGAAGCATATAATATATCAGTAGAAAATTTAAAAAATAATGATATAGATAATGTTTTTTTTATAAATGAAAACATTTTAAATTATAGAAAATTTTTATCTGAACAAACATATGATATCATAGTATCTAATCCACCGTATTTTACTCATAAAGATGAAAATCAATTGAAAGAAAACCTAAATTTAAGAAATGCAAGAGTTGAAAATACTTTAAGTATAAAAGATATATTAAATATTTCAATTTATTTGTTGAAAAGTAATGCGAGTCTTTATTTAATTTTTAGAACAGAAAGACTTGCAGAAATAATAGGGTTATTAAAAGATACTTGTCTTGAAATTAAAAGAGTTAAACCTATATATACTAAAGTTGATGATGATAAAGCATTAATCTGTATGGTAGAAATAGTTAAAGGGGCTAAAAGTGGTTTTGTATTAGAAAAACCGATATATGTATATGAAAATGATGGTGAAAGAAGTGAATATATTGAAAGACTATATAAATAAGTTTCCTAAACATATTGGAATAATAATGGACGGAAATGGTAGATGGGCAAAAAAAAGAAATTTAGTTAGAACAGAGGGACATAAAGCTGGAGCTAATAAATTAGAAGAAGTAATAGAACATATTATTAATTTAGAAATAAAATATTTAACAGTTTATGCTTTTTCTACAGAAAATTGGAAAAGACCAAAACTTGAAGTAACAGCTATTATGAAATTATTTACAAAATACCTTAAGATTAATGAAGAAAAATTTATGAAAGAAAGAATTAGAGTTTGTATTAGTGGAAGTAAATCTAATTTATCTTCATCACTTATAACTCAAATTAATTATATAGAAAATTTAACAAAAGATAATGATAGATTAGTATTGAATATAGCATTTAATTATGGAGGAAGATTAGAAATTGTAGATGCTGTTAAGAAAGTTATTGAGCAAAATTTAGAAATAAATGAAAATAATATTTCAAATAATATGTATAACAGTTTTATACCTGATGTTGATTTAATTATTAGAACAGGTAATGATTTTAGAATAAGTAATTTTTTACTTTGGCAAATGGCTTACTCTGAAATATATGTTAGTGAATTACTTTGGCCTGATTTCACTCAAGAAGAATTACATAAATCAATATTTTCATTTATAAATAGAGAAAGAAGATTTGGAGGGATAAAATGTTAAGTAGATTATTTGTAATAATATTGGCATTACCTTTGTTGATATATATTTTACTTTCAGGAGAAATATCATTTTTAGTATTTAATGTTGTTGTAATAGCAGTAGCTTTACATGAATTTTATGTAATACTTAAAAATAAAGGTAATATTGTATATTATAAAACAGGGATATTAATAGGAATGTTTTTACCTATTTTTATATATTATAGAGAAGATATTAGTTTCTTTTTTAGATATGCTAAAATATTAAATAAAGAAAGTATTACTTTTGATGTTGGAGGATATATTATTTTTGCTATGTTACTTATAGCAATTATGCAAATATTATCATCAAGAATTAAAAATTCTACTAATGAATTAATGTTGACACTATTTGGTATTATTTATGTTCCTTTATTTAGTTCATATATGGTATCAATTAGAGAGGGATTATATAATGGTAGAATAATATTACTATATTCTTTTTTTAGTATATGGGCTGCTGATACATTTGCATATATAGTTGGTATGTTAATTGGTGGTAAAATATTTAAGAAAAGATTATCTGAAAAAATAAGTCCTAAAAAATCTATAGAGGGATTTTTTGGAGGTATTTTAGGTGTATTTATTGTAACTTTATACTTTGAATATATATATAATTTTTTAGTAAATATATTATCATATTTTAAAATATTAACTTATGTTGAAAAAATTGATAAAGTACTTATTTCTCAAAATATTATTAAATTATTCATTTTATCAATATTGATAGCAATTTTCTCAGTATTAGGGGATTTATTTGAGTCTAAATTTAAAAGAGAATTTGGAGTTAAGGATAGTGGTACAATATTGATGGGACATGGAGGGTTTTTAGATAGATTTGATAGTGCATTATTTGTACTACCTATAGTTTATTATTTTATTAAATATTTTATTTAGGGGTAAAAGATGAATAAAAATTTTATAGTAGAAGTGTATTTTAAAGATGATATAGAAATTAAGGATATTAGATATAATGAAATTCATAATTTCGTAGATAGTAACTGTAAAATTATAAAAAAAGATTATATTTTTTATGAAAATGTTAAATTAGAATATTATAATCCATTTAAATTATATTCATATGTTAAATATGAGGTTATGAACTTTGATAAAAATATAAATACACAACTTGGTTTATTTTATGAAATAAAATTAGTAAAATTTAGGACAAAAGTAAGTAATGAAGAAACAAACAATATAAATGTTTCTATAGAGCAAATAAATAATATAATAGAAAAAATTGATGATATTTATTTTATAAGAAAAGATTTGAATAAATTTACTAAATATATAGATGATAAAAAGAAAAATGACTTCTTAAAAGAATTAAAATTATTATCTACCTTAAAATATGATTTAAAACGTGAAACATTCTCTTTAAGAATAATAGATATAAAAAGAGAAATGTATTCAATAGAAAAAATAATTAAAGAATATATTTCTTTATTAGGGTTAAATATAAAATTTAATATTAATCATAATGATATTAAAATAGATAAAACAATGTTTGATAAAATTAAAGAAGCGTTAATTGATGTGTTACACAATTCAGTTTTATCATTTTTTGAAACTAAAAATTCAAATATTAATGATGAGGAAAATTATACACTAGAGTTAAATTTGAAACAAAAAAAATATAATTTAATTATTGAAATAGTTGAAAAAGGAAATAAGGTAGATATTAATAGTATATATAATAATGCTATAAAAGCAAATATATTAAATAGCAATGAAACATACAGTGAAAAGGATATATTATTAAGTATATTAAACAAAAACTATATTAATGCCTTAGAAGATTTAGAAGAAAAAGAAAAAATAATGAATTTTATTAAGATAAATAATGTTATAGAAGAATTAGATGGAAAAGTTGAAATATCACATGTTGATGATGTTATGAAATTTAATATTAACATACCATTTAAAATATTATTTATTAATGGTTTTGTTTTTAGTGAAATGAATAAAACTTATGTTATAAATACTGAATACATAGTGGATTCTTTTGATTTTGATAATAAAAATGTAAGTAATTTGAATGGATATAATTATTATATGTATAAAAATAATAATATAGAATATATTAAATTACCAATAGAAATTGAAGAAAAAGATAGATTAGGTTTATTGATTAAAACAAATAATAAATACACTATAGTAGATGTGAATAAAAAACATTATTTTGAAGATATATTCTTTAATAAAGATGAAAAATCAAAAATATATATGGGAGAAGTTCTTTTAAAGTCAGTAAAAAAAGCTAAGATATTAAATTTAGAAAGCATAATAGATATGTTGAAAGGTTAATATGGAAATAAAATATGTAAGAGAAATTTTAGAAAAAATTAATCAAGTAGAAAAAATATTACTTCAGATTCAAACTCCAAGAGAAGAAGAATTTATATATTTCACTAAAATTATTAATGAAATTGAAAATAATATATATTTTTTAAGAAATAATGAAGATATTAGTATAGTTTCTACATTAAAAAAGATTTTTGTTTATATAGAAAGATATCCTTATCAGTTTTTTATATTTAAATATTTAATTTTTGAAACATTATTAAATTTTGAATCATTATATAGCCTTTATAATACTAATGATATAGATAGAATAAGAGATTTAAGAGATAAATTAAATATAAATATACTTAACTTAAAAAAGGAATTTGAAATAATAAATAAAAATAAAGATTATTATTATATCAATTTTACATTAGATAAGAGTGTGCCTTATTTTTATCTTTCAAGGCGTAATATTTTATCAAGGTTAAGAGAATATGGTAAACCATATAATTATATTCCAATTTCTTTAGATGATGATAGATATACATATTTTATATTAGATTTTAAAGTAGAAAATAATATAGATGTTTCATTGTTGCTTGAAGAAATTAAAAATGATGATGATGGTATACTTGATTATAAATTTAATAAACTTGAAAATGATAAAAATATATATAATGTAAAATTGTATTTAGATGAATTAGATGATAAAGTATATACAGATATAATAAAAAAGTTTAATAAAGAAATTTTACTTGATATTATATCTTATGAAAACATGTATGATATTTATGTATATGCTAAAAATCAATTAGAAGTACTTAATATTATTAATTCTATTAATAACGAAAAGGTATATTTTGTGTTGTCTAAAAATGTTAATAATAGAGAAACTAAAGGGATAGCATTAAATGGAATTAATGTGAATAATGTAGAGAAAATTAGAAAATTAATTTCTATTACAATGCTTGATAAAAAAATTGTAGATATAATTTATCGTGATTTTGTAGATTTTGTTGGAAAACAATTTTTAGAATATTTAAAAGAAAATTATAATATAGAAAATGGGGAATACATAGTTTAAACAGTGTAATTACATTGTATTTAACATATATTTATGATATAATAATAAGAAAAAAGAGGTCATTAATGAGAAATAATAATAGAAAAAATAATGAATTAAGAGAAATAAAAATAACAAGAGAATATATAAAATATCCAGAGGGTTCAGTTTTAATAGAATTTGGTAATACTAAAGTAATTTGTAATGTTACTATAGAAGAAAAAGTACCACCTTTTCTTAAAAATTTAGGTCAAGGTTGGGTAACTGCTGAATACTCAATGTTACCAAGATCTACTAATACAAGAAACAAAAGAGAATCAAGCCAAGGTAAATTAAGTGGTAGAACTATGGAAATACAAAGACTTATAGGAAGATCATTAAGAGCTGGTCTTGACTTGAAAAAATTAGGAGAAAGAACAATAATAGTGGATTGTGATGTAATTCAAGCTGATGGAGGTACAAGAACGGCTTCAATCACAGGTGGTTATCTAGCTATGGAAATTGCTATTAATAAATTAATCTCATCAGGTATGTTAAATGAAAATCCAATTAAAGCAAAAGTTGCAGCTATAAGTGTAGGAAAAGTTGCAAATGAATTACTTCTTGATTTAGATTTTTATGAAGATTCACATGCTGATGTTGATATGAATATAGTTATGAATAGTAAAGGAGAATTTATTGAAATACAAGGTACAGGGGAAGATACTACTTTTACAAAACATGAATTAGATAAATTTATTGACCTTGCAAATTTAGGATTTGAAAAATTATTTAAATTATAGGAGAAAGATGATTAAAATTGATATTTTAGATTTATCTCTAATGGAATTAGAAAAAATATTTTTAGAGCTAGGTTTAAAAAATTTAATGCCTTACAAGTTTATCAATGGTTACATAAAAAATTGGTGTTTAACTTTGATGAATTTTCTAATATTTCTAAAGAAACAAGAGAATTACTAAAAGAAAAATTTGAAATAGGAACATTAAAATATGTTACACATCAGGTGTCTAAAGATAAAGAAACAGTGAAATTCCTATTTTCATTACCAGGTAAAAAGTTAATTGAATCAGTTTTGTTAAAATATAGAAATAGATACAGTATATGTGTTTCATCTCAAGTTGGTTGTCCTTTAAAGTGCGATTTTTGTGCAACAGGTATGATGAAATTTGAAAAAAATTTAAAAGCTTCAGAAATATTAATGCAGTTTTATTATTTACAAAATTATTTAAAAGAAAAAAATGATAAGATATCTAATGTTGTATATATGGGCATGGGTGAACCATTTTTAAACTATGATGCAGTTAATAAATCTATAAATATACTTAATTCAAAGGAAGGACAAGAATTTTCTAAAAGAAATTTTACTGTGTCAACTTCAGGATTAATTAAGGAAATAGATAAATTTGTGGAAGATCAAAAACAAGTAGGACTTGCTATTTCATTACATAGCGTTAATGAAAAAAGAAGAAGTGAATTAATGCCTATTAATAAGATTAATCCATTAGATAAACTAAAAGATTCATTGTTAAATTATCAAAATAAGACAAAAAATAGAATTACATTTGAATATATATTGATTGATGATTTTAATTGTGAAAAGGAAGATGCGATTGCATTAGTTAAGTTTATGAAATCGTTTAATCATTTAGTAAATTTGATACCTTATAATAAGGTAGCTGGGAAACCATATAAAACACCTAGTGTACAAAAACAAAAAGAATTTTATAATTATTTACTATCACATAAAATAAATGTTACTCTTAGAGAAACTAAAGGTGAAGATATACAAGCTGCATGTGGACAGCTTAAAGTAAAAAAAGAGGAGATTAAAGATGAAAAAATTAATTAGATATTTTGCGATGCTTATAGCAAGTTTATTTATTATAGGATTTTTTGGTTTATCTTATATAGTTTATGAAGTTAATAAAAGCTATCCACCTGAATTAATAGATAATTATAAACCATTAATACCATCAACTATATATGACATTAATGGTAACCAACTTGATTTGATAACTATTGAAAGAAGAGATCCAATAAGTATAAGTGAGATTCCAAAAATGGTTCAAGATGCTTTTATTTCTGTTGAAGATAAGAGGTTTAGAGAACATAATGGACTTGACTATATTAGACTTACTAAAGCATTAATATTAAATGTTACAAAAACTGGTCGTGAGGGTGGTTCAACTATAACACAACAATTGATTAAAACAATATTTTTAACACCTGATAGATCATTAAAAAGAAAAATAGTAGAAGCAGTTTTAGCTACTAGAATGGAAAGAAAATATACAAAAGATGAAATATTAGAACTATATTTGAATACTATAAACTTTGGTAGAGGGTCTTATGGTATTAAAAATGCTGCTAAAAATTATTTTGATAAATTACCTTCAGAGCTAACTATTGGAGAAGCAGCAATATTAGCTTCAATACCAAAATCACCTGCTAAATATTCAAAATTGGAAAATGCTTTAGAAAGACAAAAAATAGTATTAAATTTAATGTATAAAAATGGAGCTATAACTAGAGAAGAATATGAAAATGCAAAACAGGAAAATATAACTTTTGTTAATTTAGATACTAAACATTTATCAGATGATGAAAGAATATCTAAATCTAATATTTCACCAGAATTTACAACTACAGTAATTAATGAAGTTAAAAAAATTCTTCAAATTGATACTGAGGAAGATGAAAAATTATTGTTTAATGGATACAAAATTTATGCAACAGTTGATATTAATATGCAAAAGGCAGCATATAAAGCATTTGCAAGTAATAATAATTTAAGAAATAGAAAAAACTTAGAGGCTGCATTAATTTCTATTGATCCATCAAATGGATTTGTTAAAGCAATGGTTGGAGGTAAGAAGTATCAAAAAGGTGATTTTAATAGAGCATTAAATGCGAAAAGACAACCAGGTTCATCGTTTAAACCTTTTATATACTTAGCTACTTTTTTAGATAACTATACTATGGCAACTACACTTGAAGATTCACCAAGTACATTTGGTAAATGGACACCTAAGAATTATGACTGGAAATTTAGAAATAATTTAACAATGCTTAAGGCATTAGAAATATCTGATAATGTTGTTGCAGTTAAGGCTTTAGATTTAGTAGGAATTAAGAAATTTAATGAACTTTGGGAAAGTTTTGGATTTTCAAAAAAAGATATACCTCAAGATTTAACTACATCTTTAGGATCTATAACTCTTTCACCTATAGATATGGCAAAAGCTTATTCAATAATAGCAAATGGTGGACATAAAGTTGAACCTCAATTTATTTATAAAATTGAAAATAGATTTGGAGATGTAATATATGAGGCAGATACAACTAAGGAAAAAGTTTTAGAACCTGAATATGCTTCATTAATAACACATATGATGGAATCAGTTGTTAAAAATGGAGGAAGTAAAGGAGCCCAATTATATGCAAAAGGTAATGCTGTACCAGTAGCAGGTAAAACAGGAACTACAAGTGATTACATTTCAGCATGGTTTACTGGATATACACCTACTTTAGTAACTGTAGTATATGTTGGAAATGATGATAATAAATCTATGGGTCGTGGTATGAGTGGAGCTAGTGCCGCACTACCGATATGGAAAAACTATATGCAGGCAGTTGTAAATTTAGGAAACTTTGATATAGGAAGATTTGAATTTATTAGAGATGGAATTGTATCAGAAAAATTAGTGAAAAAAATTATAGATTTAAGATCTGGTTTACTTGATAGTGACGGAGTCAATGCAAGAGAAGCTTTATTTATCTCTGGAACAGAACCAATTGAATTAGAAAATATTATATATGATGGATATTAAAATAGAGTATCATTATTGCAAATTTTGCATTAATGATACTTTTTATTTCTGTCTTTACATTTCAATGATAATATGCTAGTATATACCTAATAACGAGATAGAGGTGCAAAATTCAATAGTAGAATTTAGGAGCTAGTCAAGGCTGTGATTAAATTTTAAAGGGGAAATTGCCGAACTTATGTATATGACAATTACATAGGTGGGATTACAAATAATATTTGTAATACTGTCATTATAGAATATAATGTTGTGCTATTGGTTAAGTATATCGAATATTTTTTATACTTACTGATAGAATACTATCAGTTTTTTTTATTTAGAAAGGAAAAAGTATGAAAAAAAGAATTTTATTATTTATTTTATTAATTTATTCTAGCTTTTCTTTAGGTATGGATAAACTTAGAGTTGGAATGGAAGCTGGATATGCACCATTTAATTGGTTTCAAAGTGATAATAGAAATGGAGCAGTAAAATTAAAAAATGGATATGTTGGGGGCTATGATGTAGAAATAGCAAAAATTATTGCTGAAAAACTTAATATGGAATTAGAAATAATACAAAGTGATTGGGATTCATTATTAGGTCCAGCATTAAATTCCGATAAAATAGATGTTGTAATTGCAGGAATGTCCCCTACCAAAGAAAGAAAAGAAAATTTAGAATTTACTAATCCATATTATGAATCAGATTTAGTAGTAGTTGTAAAAAATGATTCCAAATATTTAGATGCTAAAAATATAGAAGAATTTTCTAATAGTAAATTAACAGCTCAGTTAAATACTTTTCATTATACTGTATTAGATCAAATAAAAGGATTAAAAAAAGAAAATGCGAGTGAAAATTTTTCTAATATGTTAGTAGCATTAGAATCAGGTAAAATAGATGGATATGTTTCTGAAAAACCTGGAGCTTTGTCAGCTAAGATATCTAATCCTAATATATCATTTGTTGAATTTGATGAAGATAATGGATTTAAATACAATAGAGATGATGTAAATATTGCAATAGCCTTAAAAAAAGGTAATACTGAACTTAGAGATAAAATTAATGAGGCATTATCTGAAATTTCTTCAGAACAAAGAGAAGAAATAATGAAAAAAGCAATAGAAACACAACCTAATCAAGACTCAAATATATTGCCAACTAATTTTTCAGCTTGGATAAAATATTTTATTGTTAATTATTGGAAAGACTTCTTATATGGAACATTAACAACAGTTAATTTATCTTTAATAGGAACTTTTTTTGGATTTATTATTGGATTAATATTATCTTTATTAAGGGATGAAAGAAATGTTAATAAGAAATCATGGATATCAGTTTTCATATATACTATTTTTAAATATTTTGTAGAAATATATGTTACATTTATTCGTGGGACACCTATGATAGTTCAAGCTATAATATTCTATTATGGATTTTCACAAATAACTGGAATAAATATTCCAGCATTGACATCAGCATTAATAATAGTTTCATATAATACTGGTGCATATATTACTGAAATAGTTAGAGGTGGAATAGATTCTATTGAAAAAGGTCAATATGAGGCAGCACAAGCGTTAGGTATGAGTCATTTTAATATTATGAGAAAGGTTATACTTCCTCAAGCTATTAGAAATGTAATGCCATCTGTTGCAAATGAATTTATTATTAATATTAAAGATACTTCTGTTCTATTTTCTATAGGAGTTACAGAATTATTTACTACTTCAAAATCTATAGTAGGTTCTCATGTGAGATATTATGAAGTGTTTGTTATAACATGTGCTATATATTTTGTTTTAACTTATTCATTATCTAAATTATTTAGATATTTGGAAAAGAAGATGGATGGAAATAAAGAATATGAAATTGAGGGATAAATATGAATATAATTAAAGTTGTTAATTTAAAAAAGAGTTTTGGTAAAAGAAGTATATTAAAAGGAATAAACTTTGAAGTAAATGAGAGTGAGGTAGTTTCAATTATTGGTTCTTCTGGATCAGGGAAATCAACTTTATTAAGATGTTTAAATTTACTTGAAACATATGATGAGGGTAGTGTACTGTATAAAGATATAGATATAAATGATAAAAAAATATTACTTAACGAATACAGAAGTAAAGTTGGAATGGTATTTCAGCAGTTTAATTTATTCAATAATTTAAACGTACTTGAAAATTGTATGTTGGCACAAGTTAATGTTTTAGGTAGAACAAATGAAGAAGCTAAGGAAATTGCAATAAAATATTTAGAAAAAGTTGGTATGGATAAATTTATTAATGCAAGACCAAATCAATTATCTGGAGGACAAAAACAAAGAGTTGCAATAGCAAGAGCTCTTTCTATGAATCCAGAAGTACTATTATTTGATGAACCAACATCTGCTTTAGATCCTGAAATGGTCGGAGAAGTTTTAAAAGTTATGAAAGAATTAGCAGAAGATGGTTTGACAATGATAATAGTAACACATGAAATGGATTTTGCAAGAGAAGTTTCTGATAAAATAGTATTTATGGATGACGGAATTATTCTTGAAGAGGGTAATCCAGATGACATATTTACCAATCCTAAAAATGAAAGGACAAAAGAATTCTTATCGAGAATATTGAAATAAAGATATATATTTAAAAATTTAAAATAGATGTTTTAAAAATTCACAAGAAAAAATTATATAATTTGATAGTTAAAAAAATATGATAAAAAAGAAATGAAGTTAATATGAAGAATTATAAATCATTATTTAACACAGTATTATTTATTGCATTTTTGACAACAGAAAGTATTTTTGCTAATAGACAGACTACAAATTCAATGCCAAAGGGATTAAAAAATCAAAATGGTATGGATTATGAAGTAGCATTAACATATTATGGAATAGGGCATGATAATAGGGAAAGTATTAGTATAGGTTCTAAAAAAGAACATAGTGAAGAATACTCAATATCAATTGGAAATGAAAATTCAAGTGAAGGATATGGTTCAATATCACAAGGATATAAATTGAAATCTGATGGATATGCTTCTATATCACTGGGTTATGAAGCAGAGGCTAGAGCAAATCATTCAATAGCACATGGACATAAAGCCCAAGCTGATGGAGGAGTTTCAATATCAATAGGAAGACATTCAAAAGCGAAACAAGCATATTCAATATCAATAGGAGATGAGGCACAAGCAACTTTAGAAAATTCAGTAGCTATAGGTTCTGGAAGTATAACAAAAAATGCAATAAACACAAGTGAAGTTATAGTTGAAAATATAAAATACAATGGATTTGCGGGCATAAGACCTAATTCAGTAGTGTCTATAGGTAAAAGTGGACAAGAAAGGCAATTACAATATGTATCAGCTGGACAAATAAGTACTACATCAACAGATGCAGTTAATGGTTCACAACTTTATTCAACAAATAAGGTTTTGGGAGATTTTGCAAATTCAGTTAAAAATGTTTTTGGTTCAAGTTCAAATTTAGATACAAATGCTAAAATTACCATTACAAATATTGGTGGAACTAATAAAAATACTGTACATGATGCAATAAAAGAAATTTTTGATAAAAACAAAGAAACAAGTGAAAAATTAGAAAAATTATCTAAAAATACTTTATCTATTAGTGGAGATACTGGAACTACAGAAAAACAAGAATTAAATAAATCTGATGGACTTAGTTTCAAGATTAAAGGCTCAGAATATATTAGAACTAAAGCAAGTGGAAATGAAGTTAGTGTAGATTTATCAGATAAGATTAAAAAAGATATAGGAAAAGGAGTTATTGCAAATAGTGGAGTAGCAAATGCAGTAGCAATGGCAAATTTATCACAAGTAAGTGGAAATAATCATAATATTGTAGGTTCATATGGTTACTTTAATGGAGATCATGCTTTTGCATTAGGATTTTCAGGCTCAAATGATATAGTAAATTTAGTATATAGAGCAAGTGGAGCATTAAATACTAAAGGATATTTATCAGTTGGAGCAGGAATAGGTTATCAGTTTGGAAGTTATAGTAGTAATGTAAAAGATACAGATACTATTATGAATAGTTATTCAGAAAAATTAAATTATTTAAATGATTTATTAAATGAACAAAACCATAAATTTAATACACAAAACAGTAATTTATGTAAAGAAATTGAAGATCTTAATCAAAAACTAAAAAATATTAAAGTAAATGAAGATGACTTATATATATTAAATGGATATAATTTAGGAGTATCAGAGCTGACAAGCTCACAAATAGATAGACTTAAAAATATAGTAGAAGATCTAAATACTAATTGTAAGAATAGAAAGATATACATAACTGGGTATACAGATAATGTTTCAAATGAAAGAATAAATCTTGAGCTAGGTTTGAAAAGAGCTAAAAAGGTTGCTAAAAAATTAGTAGAATTAGGATTAGATATGAGTATATCTATAAGAAAAGTAAGTTCATCAGGATATAATAATATTATAGAAACAAATAAAAATTCAAATGGAAGATATTTGAATAGAAGAGTAGAAATTGAATTAAGATAGAAGATGTTTTGTTAAAACAGGTAGAATAAATGTTCTATCTTGTTTTTTTGAAAAAATTATGTTAAACTATTGTAGATGGCTGGGTGGCGAAATCGGTAGACGCAGCAGACTCAAAATCTGCCGAGAAATCATAAGGGTTCGAGTCCCTTCCTAGTCACCATTTTTTTTTGAAAGGATAATATAATGGAATTAAAGCTAACAAAAAAAGAAATAGAAATATTTAATAAAAATGAAGAAGTAATAAGAATGAATTTAGTTTCAAAAGCTATATATAATGAAAGTTTAAATTATGAATTTAATGAAGATGATAATAAAAATATATGGTTTAGTGAAGAAAATTTAGTTTTAGAATTATATATGAGAAAAAAAGTTGAACCAAGAGTTATGGTAAATGAAAATTCTATTATAGAAGTATATAATGATAATAAAGAATATTTTGAACAAAATAAAATACCATTTAATGAAGCAAGAGAAATGATAAAAGATGATTTAACAGAACAATCAAATTATGCTTTATTTGAAGATTTAGTAAAAAAACTAATGAATGAAATGGACGATAATGTTGTTTTATCAAAAGAAGATGTCTTATTTACTAAAGGAAATGAACAATTAATTAAATCTATATTATTAATAAATGTATTAAAAGAAAATGCTAAAAAAGATAATTTTTTCAAAGAAAATAAAGAAGAAATAGAATTAATTAAAAAAGATGCAAGACTTAATTATTATTTAAATAAATTAATTGAAGAAAAAGCTGTAATTTCTAATCAAACTGTATTAGATGAAATGCAAAAGTTTTCAAAAGAAAATTTTAATGCAGTGAAAAATTATTCTCAAGAAGAGTTATTCAAATATGTTGGAGATAATTTATTAAATGCAAAAGTTTCGGAAGTTAAAAAAGAAATAGTTGAAAGAATAATTAAGGAATATGATATAGAAAAACTTGTAAAGGAATATGTAAAATAGATAAATATGAAATTTAGAAATAAGGAACTTTGGGAATATTTTTTTGATAAACCTAAAAAACACTACAATATATACATGTATGAAATGCCTAAGTATCCTAATCATTTAATATTTGATGATGAAGAAATCTTGAATGCAAAAGGTATGTGGAATGAAATTTATTTTAAAAATAATAATGAATTACATTTAGAAATTGGAAGTGGTAGTGCTAATTTTACGAATAATAAAGCATTGCAAAATCCTAATATTAATTTTTTGGGCGTTGAACTTAGATTAAAAAGATTGGTTCAAGCTGCAAGAAAAGCTGAAAAAAATAATTTGAATAATTTAATATTTTTGAAAAAAAGAGTAGATTCACTTAAAGAATTTATAGGTGCTAATGAACTTTCAGGTCTTTATATAAACTTCCCAGATCCTTGGGAAAATGAAGAACATAAAAGAATTTTTGGACCTAAACTTTTAAATGATTTAGATGTAGTACTAAAATCAGGTTCAAAGATATATTTTAAAACAGACCATTTAAATTACTATTTAGATATTTTAGAATTAATAAAAGATACTGAAAATTATAAGGTTGTTTATCATACTGATGATTTACATAATTCTGAAAAAGCTATAGATAATATTAAAACTGAATTTGAACATTTATTTTTATCTAAGCATAATATGAATATAAAATATATAGAAATAATTAAAAAATAATATAGTAAGAATGTACCAATTTATGGTACATTTTTTTGTTTTAAGAAAATTAAATTAAAATTAAAAATAACTTGACATTAAAATTAAAAAATTATATAATGGGTTATCAATTGAGGAAAGGAGGTTAGTTGGGAAAATTTAGGGGTTAATTGATAAATAAGGGGGAGAGTTATTGGAGGTTATAAAACAAACAAATCGTGCATTACTGTTTGAGAAATTTAATGATGAAGTTTATGATATATTAACTTTAATAGGTGATGTTGAAAATATTAGTAGTTTAGATGATGAAAAAATTCAAGAAATAAATAAGTATTTATTAGTTTTTAATGAATTTTTAGAAAAATTTGAACCAAAAATTTATTCTTATATGGATGTTGAAAATAAAAGAATAGGATATACACTTACAAAAAATGAGAATATTCCTGATTCAATGTATACAACAATATATATTAATAATGAAAATACTTTTATTAGAATGTTATCAACATTGATTGAAAATAGAAAAAATCTTGATAAGAAAAATGTTGATTTTCAATTTGAAGATATATTGGAATTAATATCACCAAGAAAAGTAATAGAAAATATAAAACAACAGAGAAAAGAAATTAATTATTTATTTGCAAAATATGAAGCATTAAGTGATAAAAGTCCTAAAAAACTGGATGTTGGTGATTTACTTAACTATAAGTTTCAAGAAGCATCAAAAAATTATAATAATATTTTGGCAATGTTACCACTGGCGATAGAAGATATAAAAACTAGACTTGAAATAGGAGAAAATAAAGAAAATATAAATATTGAAGAAATTAAATTAGGTTATTTAGAATTTTCAGATGGTGGAGAAATAGAGTTTATAGAAAATCAATTGGAATTAGAAACTACAAAACTTTTACCTAATAATAGTCAAAAATTATTAGAGATATTTGAAGATGATTATTATGAAAGTGTTGAAAAACCAAATAATTATGTAGCTAATTTAATTAAGAGAACATATGTTCCTATAACAACAAATAATCTTAAAATCGATTTTGAAAAAGAGGTAAATAACTATAATCAATATTTAGAACTATATAAAAATTCACAAGAAGATTTTATCAAAATAGCTAAAGAATTAATAGAAAAGGTTATGGGGGTTAAATTATTCTTTGATCAATATTCAGTAAATACTAAAAATATGCTACCAAAATTAATCATTACTAATATTGATAATGAATTATTAATTCAAGCTAAGAACAGAGAAAAAATAGAAAAATATTTAACAACTGTTAATGATAAAAATGAATTTGAAAATACTATATGGTTTTCTATTTTTCCTAATATATCTTTAAAAGATGATTTCAAAAAAACTAATAAGAATATATTTAGTGGAAATAGTGATGTTAAATCAAAGAAAGTAAATACTATACAAGATTTAACAAATTTAATGGAAATACTTTATAAGCATAAAGTTCAAACTTTTATTAGTTTTGAAAGAAATAATGAAAATACTTTTGAAAATCTTGCTATACATGGAATTAATAAATATGTTGAAAAAACACAACCTTTAGAAAATAGTAAATTTTCAGAATATGTTATACCAGTTTTACCAAACTTAACTTTAATACCAAAGGATAAATCTGGTATTAAAATTGATAAAAGAGCTATAATAAATGAAGCTGGAGTATTTTTTAATGATGAGGATAGTTTAGAATTTTTCTTAGATGGGATATATATAGATGGTGCATATATAGCAGCTGGATTAGTTGCATCATATCAATGCCCTACCTATTTAAAGGAAAGATTTAAAAATGTATCTAATAATCCAGGTGTTAGATTTAATATAGAAGCAGAAGATAATTCATTAATAGTAAGAACAGTAATGGCACGTGAAATTAGTGGATTTACGGTTGGAATAAAAGAAGAAATAAATAGTAAAAATTATGGATTTATTTTTGCATCAGAACAAGCACAAATAAAAAATGAAAAAGTAAAAAATATAACAGTATATAAAGCGAGAAGTTTATACAAAACAAGTAATAATAATTATGAAAGTATTTATAAAACTTTAACGACTACATATATAGAAAGATTATTAAGATTTATGAGTAATGATTTTAAATCAGATAAATTAAATTATTTCTTTAGTAACAGTCCAAACAGTCAAAAAAGTATTTGGATAAAAGAATCTACAACTGTAAATGCTATATTAAGACAAGGTGATGATATATCACATATAATAGATGAGCAAAATAATACTTGTCAATTGAATTTAGTATTCCTTGGAGAAGTTAAAAATCTTAAAATTGAAATAAATAAAACTAATTAAAGTTGGAGGAGTTAATGGGATTTAAATTAAATTTAAAAGGAAATAGCGAAGAATTTACAATAGAACAAGAAAATATTGTAAGTGTAAAATTTTTATCAGATACAAATGATAGTTCTAATGCAAGATCTACAGATTTAAGCATTGGACTTGAAATAGAGGGTAAGATAATACCTAGTATAGGTCAAAATGATATTGAAGATCCAACAAGAAAGCTCTTGCTTTGGTCTTTAGTTAGTGCAGAAGATTTAGAGGCATATAAAAATGTAACACTTGAAGTAATTTTAGCTGGAAATGTAGTTAGAAAAATAAATTTAACAAATGCGTTTTTAATTGACTATAATGAATATTTTGATGAAAAAAATGGTAACGGAACTTTTTTAGTTAAAATTAAACAAAAAAAGGAAAAAATAAAAGAAATAGTTATTGAGGGTGGTTATCAAAAATAAGGGGGTTAAATGTTAGAAAATGAATATATAATACCAAAATTTTCTAGTAGAACCGTATTAAGAAGTGCAGATTTATTTACTATAAATCAAAATATAAGCAGTGCTAGTTTTTTAAAATATATAGACTATGAAGAAGGAATAATTCTAGGGTTACATCCAACAACTGATGGAGAAAAGATATTTATAGATAAGGGTATATATAAATTTGATAATGAAGTAATATTCTTATCTGAAAAAATTTCTATTGATGTACCTAATGATGAGGGGGAATTTATAGTATATATAATGACAGAAGATTATGAAGAAGAATACACTAAAAATAAAAGAATTTATTTAAAAATAAGTAGAAGTGAAGAAAAAGATTCTATAGAAGTTGTAAGATTTAATTTAAGAAAAGGTGCAACTTTGAAAAATTATGACTATGAATTGAAGAAGTTTTCAAAAGAGTATAATTCCTTAAATATTAATGAAGTTAAATATTCTAAAACGGGTATTAATCCAAAATTACTTAAAATATGGTCTAAAAAAATGATGGCTTTGAAACTTAATGAAAGTATGGATCTATGGATATCATCTTTATGTAATATAGAAACAATTAATATTGAAGTATTAAAAAAATATATTTTTACAAAGCTTAAATTTTATAAAGAAAAAATGACTAATACGGAAATATTAATTAAACTATATGAAATACTAAATATATTGACAGAATCTAGTGAAGAATTTGATTTTGATAAAAAAGTAGAAGTAGAGTAATATGAAAAAATTGTTTACTAGATTTAAAGTGAAGTTATTTAAATATATTATGTCAAATTCAAAGATTTATGGTAAAGTTAAATTTCAAAAAATTAATTCATACACACAATATATGATATTTTTGATTATTTTAATAATAATCTCTATTATATTTATATCAATTAAATTTTCATACAAAACATTACTTATTCTATATTCATTACTTAATGTATATATACTGTATTTTTTTCTTTTTTATTATCCTTATGAAAGAAAAAGAAATATTAGATATATAAATAAGATTTTACAAGAGAAAAAAGAAGAATATATAAAAGAATTAAATGAAGAAAAAATGAAATTAAATATAGATAATATAAAATTACTTACACTTAAAGATGATTTTGATTATGATATATATTCGTGGGATATTAGAAATAAAGCTTCAATAGTAATAGGTAAAAAAACTGAAAAAATTTCTGAGATAGATATTGATTTATCAGCTCATGAATATTCCCATTTAGTAAGTAGAATTCATGGTGTATTAAATAAGGTTAATGAAATATGGTATTATGAAGATTTAGGTTCTAAAAATGGTAGTGGAATAGAGAGAAAAAATAAAATAAAGGAAAAATTAGTACCAAATAAATCATATTTAATTGAGTCAGGAGATATTATATATATTGGTGTGATAAAGATATTGGTTAATTAAGGTGTGATTTAATGAAATTATTGAAATGTAGTAATGGGCATATGTATAATACAACTAAATATTCAAATTGTCCATATTGCGATGGAAATAAAATAAATATTGAAAAAGAAGAAGAAAAAAGACCAATAATATTAGAGGGTGATACTAAAACATCAGTTTTTTGGATTAAAGAAACTAATGTTTCACCAGTAGTAGGATGGTTAGTATGTATTTCTGGATCTGAAAAGGGAAAAGATTACAGATTAATAAATGAAAGGAATTTTATAGGTAGATCTTCTGAAATGAATGTATGTATTGAAAGTGATAAAACAATAGCAAGAAAAAATCACTGTTCTATAACATATAATCCTAAACAAAGAGTTTTTGTAATATCTCCGGGTGAAAGTAGTGGATTAGTATATTTACAAGGAAAAGCTTTATATGAAAGTAAACAAATTTTGAATTTAGATATCATAGAAATGGGGGAGAACAAATTCATATTCATAGAATTTTGTGGTATGAATTTTGACTGGAATTATTAATGGATAATAAAAAGTTAGACATTTTACCCTATTGTTTAAATGAAAAGGATACCCATTTTGTATATTATGAAACTGAAGAATTTACAATAGGGGTATCTATTTTTATTGAAAATAAAGGTGAAATAGAATTATTTGATAATTTAATTGAGGAATTAATTTATAGATTTATAGAAAATAGTATATTTAATGCAAAATATATAAAAAAATTGATTACAGAAATACTTTGTGAGTTTGAAGATAGAAAAATAGTAGAAAATATAGAAAATAGTAAAATATATTTATCATGTATTTTAACAGATTATTGCAATGTTATTTATGTATATATGAAAGATTGTTTTTTTAATATAAAAAGATCTGATGAGATATTTTTTAAAAATCAAATAATTGAAAAGGAAAATATAATTGGATATACTGAGTTATTTCCATTAAAAGAAAATGATTTAATAGAAATATATATAAAAGATAAAAAAATTATAGAATTTAAAATATTAAAAACAAATCAAATATCAAAATTTACAAATAATAATTTTTTTATAAAGCTCATAATATTATTTTTCATATTCTTAATATTTTCATATTTCATATTATCAAATATTTATATAGAAAATAATTTTAAATATATTGAAAATATGTTTGAAAGAATTAATGTAAATAATTTTAATTATTCATCAAATGAAAAAATATTAACTGAAATTGAAAATAAACTTAGATTAATGGATAGTAAATACATCTATTATACTAATAAAAATACAGTTAAAAAAGAGAAATTTAGAAACAAGATAAATGATGAAAAGAAAAAGAATAATATTTTTAAAAATATTTTTGATATTAAAGATAAAACTAAAAAAATGATAAAAAATAGAGAGTTTTTAAAGGCTAAAAATGAATATGTTAATATAAAAAATAAGTTGGAAACTATTTCATCAGATTTATTAATAGATGTTAATAAAGATATAGAGGATTTAGATAAATTAATAATTGAACAAAATAATGAGCTATTTTTAATTGAGGAAGATATAGTTAAAAATATGAGTATTTTAGATAGTTTAATTGATAAATATAAAAAATCAAAATTTGAAATAGATATAAAGGATTTAGAAGATAGAAAAAATAATAATTTAAAAATATTAGATGATTTGAAAATAAAATTAGATAGTAGATATTTAAAAATTGATGATATATTAGATGAAAATATTTCAGAGGGATTAAAAGAAATAATATATTTAAAAAAAGAATACGGTAAGTTAAATTTTAATAAAGAAGTTGAATATTTGAGTAAAAAAGAAATTGAAATATCAGATAAAATATTAAATTTAGAAAATGAAATGAATGAATTATATAATAATCATAAAAAATATTATGATTTAAAAGAATATATGACTTCTATATCATTTCTTGAAAAATCACTTTATTATGCTAATTTATTGCATAACCACAATAAAGTTAAAGAATTAGAGGGTAGAATTAGACTTATTTATAAGCAAAAGAAAAAATTAGAAATGGAAAATAAAAAGAAAATTCAAAGTCCAGAAGATAAATTGAGAATAGAAAATGAAATAAAACATACTATAAAGCTATCTATTGAAAAAGGCGATGAGTTATTAAAAAATGATGAATATGAAAAAGCATTTATAGAATATAGAAGAGCTATAGAGTTAATGGAAAAAGTAAGTTATTCAAAAAATAGAAAAGAAGATATTAATAAAAAAATAGAATATATTAAGAAAAAAATGGGTAAAAAGTGGTGGGAATTATGGAAATGAAATATTATAAAAAAATATTTAATGTTAATTTACCAGAACATGATATGATGTTTAATTATGAAATAAACACCATGATATTTTTATTGAAAAATAAGATTTCATTTATACCTAAGATATTAAAAGTCAAAATGAGAAAAGATAATAAAGAGATTTTTTATGAAAAAATAGTTGGAAAGACCCTTAAAGAAATGAATGTATTAAATTATTCTTTGAAAGAAAGATTAGAACTATTTAGTAAAATTATTATGGCTGTAAAAGAAATTCATGATTTAGGTTTAATACATAATGATATTAATTTAGGTAATGTAATTATTAATGGAAATGATGTATATATTATAGATTTTTCAGAGTCAAGATTTTTAGATAGTGAATATAGTAAAAAATATTTTTCATATACTAAAGGATTTTCTTCTTTAGAAAGATATTCAAACAATGAAAAAAATTTCATTGAAAATGATACATATTCTTTAACATCTATATGTTATTATTTAGTTTTTAATAAAATTTATCCTAATATCTGTGATTCAAACTATATAGATATTATTCATTCAAATAAAAAATTAGAAAAATTTTTAAAAAAGGGATTATCTTTGGTAAAATATAAAAGATATGATAATACAGTTATTATGCAAGAAATGATAAGTGATATAATTGAAGAATTATAATAAAAATGAATTAGTAATAAAAAATAATTATGAATTACATGATATAGCAAAGAAAGAGAATATCGTTGATAGATATAATTTTGATATAAATAGAGATAGACTTATAAATAATATATTGAAAAATAATGAATACAAGTATAATAAAGGGATTGAAGAATATCTTGAAATAGGTTATTATTCGATGCAAAATTTTTTTGAAAAGAATTTAAGAGTATTAGAATTTGAAAAATTTGATATAATTGTTGAAGATATAACTATATATAAAGAAATAATTACAAAAATTATTGTATATGTAAATAAAAATAGGAAGTTGGATTTAAATATAGTTCTTTTAGTTAATGAATATAGATATATTTATGGTATTTTTAGTTCTAATATTTTAAGTGTAAACGATGATTACTATAAATGTGAATTAACATTAATACCTGAATTAAACAGGTTTATGTCAGAATATAATAATGAAAAACTTTTCTTTTCATTTTTTGAAGAAACTACTGACTTATATAATGTTTATTATAATAAATATAAAAGTGAAGTGTTAAATGATAGTATTTATGGATACATTGTGCCTATTATTAAATATAAAGTTATACAAAAAGTTAAAAGTATAGAAAATATTTATGTTAAATTAGGAATTGATAATGTTGAATCTAAATATTTAAAGGAAGATTTTTGTATAGATATTTCAAACTTAGAAAATAATATTTCTTTAAATTATGGATATGAAGCTAAAAAAATTTTGGAAGAAAATGACTATAAAACAAATAGAACTTTTTTTACTAAAATAGATGACATAATTTACAATGAAAATAATCTAATAATTATAAAAGATGAAAATTTGAATAGTGAAACAATAAGTTTTAATGAACTATTTTTAAAATTTATGAAATTTTATGTAAATAAAATAGAATATCAAATAAAAAGTAAAATAAATAATGTATTGATATTAAAAAATGAAGATGAGAATTTAGATAATAATTTGAGTCTTGAATGTTATCATAATTTAAAATATTTTATAGGTAAAGATAGAGAATACACATACATATTATCGGACCTTAAATATTTTAAAATAATCTATGTTAAACATAATGTAGTAAATAATAAAATTTCATATAAATTAAAAATGTCAGAACAAGTAATACATGAGAATATATATCTTACAGAAATAATGTTTTTGAAAACTATAATGGAATATATCTTAAATGATAAGAAATCTCTATTTAAGTATGAGGGTAATATATTTAATTTTATGAAAGAAAATAGAAATTTTGAAATACAATTATCTAATGATTATTCAATTTACATAAGAGAAGAAGCAAAAAAATTAATGAATATGTACTATAATGATGAATATTTTAATAATAAAAAAGATTTAGATGATATAATTATATATCTTTCATTTAAATCTATTTATGATTTTTTTGAAAATTTTAAAATTATAGATATACTTAAAAAATTTACAGATATTAAATTAAGTGGGAAATTAGTACATACTAAGTATTTTATTGAAGTTTTAAAAGAATTTATACCTGGGAAAATATTGGAATATAAGAATACAGTAAATGAAAAGGAAATATTTGAGATAATTGATGATTATGAAAATAAAAGAGATAAAGGTAACCTTATATTAGAATATAAGTATATAGAACTTAAATATGATATTTATCTTTCATATATTAATTATTTGGGAGAGAGTATTAGAATAATAACACTTTATGAAAACAAAATTAATTTTATAGATAAGGATAATAATACAGTATTTATTGAAATTATTATAGAAAAAATTTATCAATATAAAAACAACGAGAAATCTACATTGATTATTAATCTTCCACAAGAATATATAGAACTTGATGAAAATGAGCTACTATATACAGATGAATTAGGAATAAAAGATTTTGAAATCGATGAAGTGATTAATGATGTGGTGAGAATATTCTTATTATTTGAAAGTAAAAATAAACTTAAATTATGTTTTGTTAAACGTATTGAAGATCAATTATTTTGTTATTTTGATGACATTAATATATAGCTAAAATTGACAAATATAAAATATGTGTGTTATACTGAGTTAATTCAGAAACGGAGGTACTATGAGAAAAATACTAACAATATTTTTATTGAGTTTAACTTTTTCATCAGTTAATGCTAATGAAAGTATTAGTAGTAGTCATATTGAAAATGTTGAAGTTAAAGAAGATACTATTAAAGAATTAATATCTGAGTTAAAAGGGGAACAAAAAGAAAATGAATTTGACATTAACATTGAAGCAAAAGAACAAAGTCAACCAGTAGAAGAAGATGTTGAAAAAAAAGAAGTGATAGAAACTGAAATTTATCAAACTGGAATAGCATCATATTATGGTGAAAGATGGAATGGTAGAAAAACTGCTAGTGGAGAAATATTTGATACATGGAAAGTTTCAGCAGCACATAAAAAATTACCTTTTGGTACAAAAGTAAAAGTTACAAACTTAAGTAATGGTAAATCAGTAATAGTTAGAATTAATGATAGAGGACCATATATTAAGGGTAGAGTTATTGATTTAAGTAAGGCAGCATTTAAAAAAATTGAAAATTTCAATAAAGGAATTACTAAAGTTAAGCTAGAAATAGTAAAATAAGAGTTTGTAGACTTTGTTTAAAATGACTATAAAATAAGTTTTAGATATAAAAGTTCAGGTGTCTGGACTTTTTTATTTTAAATAAAAATTTAACTTCTGTTTAAAAATTGAAAAAAATATATGTAAAATGTTAAAATTTATATAGAGAAAATATTAATAAAATACATTATTATACATTAAGATAATATTTTTGAATATAATTGCTTTCATATTTGTAATTAAAGGGCATACGAGATATTAATTTAATCTATAGAAAGACATATTTTACAGAATCGATAGGTATAAAAAAATATTTTAGCCGTTTTGTAATGTGAAACTGTGTTAGTTTAAAAGTAAATGAAAATTGTTTGAATGTAATTTTATATAATATTTTTAAAAATAAGAGAGGGAGGATTTTAAGATAAAAATATATTTTTATCTGAAAAACTATGATTAAAAAATTTAATAAAGCGTTAATTAAATTGAGTAGTTTATTTCTATTATCAATTTTAACAATTTTACCTATTTCTAGTTTAGGTAATAACAATATGGTAGCGAGAAAAAACAGCGACTATATTTTAACTAAGGAAGAATACAAAAAATTATCGGCTGTTCAAATGGCTAAATTAGTTAAAGAAAAGAAAGTAACACCTAAACAATTAATAGATTTAGCATATGAAGTAATAGAAGAAACAGATCCTATTTTAAACAACATAATTAAATATGATGGGAAATCAATAGATCCTAAATTAAAAGAAAGAGCATATTTAGAAGCTGAAGATGTTAAAAATATGGATAAACCTTTCTATGGAGTACCTATATTAGTAAAAGGAATAACTTTTGAATTAAAAGATGGAATTAACTCTCAAGCTTTAGTGTATAGAAAAGATAATATATCTAATAAAGATAATGCTTTAGTTAAAATGTTTACTGATTTAGGATTTATACCTATAGCTCAAACTACTATACCTCAATTAGGTTGGATAAATGTAACTAATTCAGATTTATATGGAATTACTAAAAATCCTTGGGATATTAGTAAAAATCCTGGAGGTTCATCAGGTGGAACTGCTGCTGGGATAGCAATAGGACAAACTGCTATAGGTACTGCAAATGATGGAGGAGGTTCTATTAGAATACCATCATCATTCTCAAGCTTAATAGGATATTTTCCTACAGGTGGAGTTATTAAAAATAATTCTGCATCTGAAGGATTTAAATTAGAAAATTTTCTTATAGCTGAAAAAATGGAAGATGTTTTAGCTATAGCTAAGGCTCTTCATAATCCTGAATATAAATTAAATGATAAAAAATTAAGTAAGGATAAAGTAATAGCTTATACTACAAAAACTCCTGCTAATACATCTATAAGTCCAGAAGCTGTAATAGCAGTTGAAAATGCTGTTAAATTCTTAAGAGATATGGGTTATACATTAGAAGAAGTTGATTACCCTATAGATGGTAAAGCTATGATGATGGCATATTATACAAATGCTTCATACATAGGAAGTAGAGTAGGGGCATTTGCTAAAACACTTTTAAATAGATCTTTAGAAATAAATGATGTTGAATTATTAACTTGGGCTTTATATCAAGCTGGTAATAAGTTAAATAAGGAAGATGTAGATAATGCAAAAGCAAGTATAAAAGAATTAAGAATGACTGTAGATAAATTTTTTGATAAATATCAAGCGTTTATAACACCTACAACTTCTTATCCAGCTCCTTCAGCTGATTATAATCATATACCAGAAGAATTAAAAGCTCAAATGAGAGATATGTCTAATTTAACTAAAGAAGAAGCTATACAATTGATTTATGATCAATGGTTACCTGCTTGGACTATTACACCATTTACTCAATTATCAAATGTAACTGATACTCCAAGTATAAGCATACCAACTCATTTAACTGAGGATAAATTACCATTAGGAATATTAATTTCAAGTGGAAGATTTGATGATAATATAATATTAGAAATAGCTAAGTTATTTGAAGAAAATAATAAATTTTTCTTATATCAAGACTATGTAAAATAAATAAACAGGGACTAATTTTTAGTCCCTGTTATATTAATCTATATATTTATTCATCCAATTTGTTATTTCCTCTAATCTTTCAATTCTAGCTTTAGGCTTACCATCTCTTGAAAGTCCATGAGATTCTCCGTAAAATAATACCATCTTAGTATCTACGTTTCTATCTCTTAAAGCAGTAAATAATTGATATCCTTGATCTACAGGACATCTATAATCTTCATTTGAATGTATTATTAAAGTTGGAGTTTTAGCATTTTCTATATATTTTAATGGAGAATGATTCCAAATTTTTTCAAATCCTTTTTCATTAGGTAATGTAGTATAATTTTGGTCATCTGAGAAATAATAACCTATATCACTAATACCATACATAGAAATCCAGTTAGATATAGATCTTTGAGTAGCTGCAACTTTAAATCTATTTGTATGTGTGATTATCCAGTTAGTCATGAAACCACCATAAGATCCACCAGTTACCCCTAGTTTTTCTTTATCGATATTAGGATACTTAATTAATACCTCATCTACAAAATTCATTAAATCTTCATAATCTATAGTACCATATTTTCCTCTAATATCACTAAATTTATCTCCTCTACCACTAGAACCATGAGGGTTTGTAAACATAACTACATATCCTTTATTTACCCAAACCTGCATTTCATGATAATAGATAGTTGAATAAACAGTCTTAGGACCACCATGAATATCTAATATAGCAGGGTATGATTTATTTTCATCAAAATTTTCAGGTAATAATACAAAACCTTTAATTATATCTCCATTAGATTCGAATTCAAACATATTAGGTTCTGCTATATATTTATCTTTTATAACATCATCATTATATGAAGTAATTTGTTCTAATCCATTTGATTTATATATTTCTAATAATTTAGAATCTTTAAATCCTAATAGATATAGGTCATCTTTTAAAATTGCATATCCATCAACTGAACCTAATGAATTAGAAATAACATATGATTTTCCATCTTTTACACCATGTAGTTCTGCTTTATATTCAGTAGTACATATGTATGTTACTTCCTCTGTATCATAATTTACTTTAAAGTTTTCATTATATCCAAATCTAGCATCAGTACCAGTAGCATTTCCATAGCTAACATCTTCATCTAAATAAAGTTCAATTTCTGAATTACTTCTATTTATTTTATACATTTTACTATTTTCATTTATACCATAAAATTCCATTAAACTAGCTATTGCATAGATATTATTTTTACCATATTTAGCATTTGAAAAACTATATTTACCATCTTCAACTATAGTTTTTATTTCTGAATTATTAACGTCATATTCCATTAAAGAATTAAATTTATTCATTTTTTTGTCAAAATATTCAGATATTAAAAGTATTTTGTTATTATCTATGTCTAAAATACTTGCATTAGTTCCGTCAAGTAAAGTAATGTTTTCAATTTTATTTTCAGAAGGTATATATTTAAAAATTGCATTTCTTGTTTTAGAAATATATGTAGCACCATCATTCCAAAATGGAATTTCATCTATAATTCTTCTAAAGCTTTTATCTTTTGTTTCTTTTAGGTATTTAGATTTTTCTTCTTTAGATAACATATAAAATTCTGGATTATCTAAAGAATATTCAGAAGATAAAATGTATAAATCATCATGTATTCTATATATTTTGTTTACAGGAAAGTCAAATTCTAAAAATTTTTCAGCCTCACCTGATTTTTCAATATTTAATTTATATATTACACTACCAGCTTCATTTTCTTTATCTTCGTCACTTCTTTTAGAGAAAAAGTATATATTAGAATTATCTAAATATTCATAATTTCCCTCATTTGCTAACTTTCTGTGTTCTTTACCATCAAACATATATATAGAACTATCGTATCTATTTTTTTCTAAATTTGGTTTTGAAAGTATATATGTTAGTATAGTTTTATCTTTATTTGATTTTAAGTTCCAAATGTATTTAAAATCATTCATTGTATCTATGTTTAATTTAGACATTATATATTTACCTCTTCTAATTTACTAATTAAATTTATTATTCCCTCTTTAGATTTACAGTTAGAAACAACATTTACATTAGTTTTGTTATAAAAAATTTTAGCTATTTTAGCTAATGCTTCTAAATGCCAGTTGTTATATTTTGTAGGAGTAGCTATGAATAGAAAAAGTTTAGTTTTTTCATTATCTAAAGATTCAAAATCTACACCATCTTGACTTATTCCTAAACCAATAGAAAAATGACTTATATAATCACTTCTAACATGTGGTATAGCTAATCCATGCTCTAAAGCTGTTGAACCAACATCTTCTCTAGCAACCAAATCATTATATAATTTTTCTTCATCTAAAATTTCTCCAGTTTCTACTAAAGATATTAGCTCTTTTAAAATTCCTTTTTTTGTTTTTGATTTTAAATCAATACAAATATTTTCTTTTTTTATAATCTCACTTATTAGCATATAAGTACCTCCATTCTTCTTATTTATTATAACATTATAAAATAAAAAGTCAATATAATAAAAATCATAGTTTAATGATATTTAATATAGTCAATAAAGTTTGATTATGTAAACTTTTTTACTGATTGATAAAAAAGTACATTTATGCTATAATAAATAGTAAAAATATGAAAAAAGTGAAAGGAGAAAATAATGTTTCAAAAATTAGATGAAGTTGTTGAAAAATATGAAGAAATAAATAGATTACTTATGATGCCAGAAGTATTGTCTGATCCTAAAAAATTAATGGAATATAATAAAACATTAAGTCAAATGTCAGAAATTGTTGAGAAATATTTAGCATATAAATCAAAAAAAGAGGCTTTAGAACAATATAAAGAAGATATTAAAATTGAAAAAGATGAAGAAATGTTAGAAATGTTAAACATGGAAATTGATACAATAGAAGAAGAAATTCCGAGGATTGAAGATGAATTAAAAATATTACTTTTACCAAAAGATCCAAATGATGAAAAAAATGTAATAGTTGAATTAAGAGCAGGAGCAGGTGGAGATGAAGCTGCCTTATTTGTTTCTGATATATTCCGTATGTTTACAAGATATGCTGAAAGAAATAAATGGAAAACAGAAATAATAGATAAAAATGAAATAGGTGTTGGAGGACTAAAAGAAATAACTTTCTTAATATCTGGTAAAGGGGCATATTCAAGATTAAAATTTGAAAGTGGAGTACATAGAGTACAAAGAGTTCCTGATACAGAAGCATCTGGAAGAATACATACATCAACAATTACTGTTGCAGTATTACCTGAAATAGATGATGTAGAGCAAGTTGCCATAAATCCATCTGATTTACAAATAGATACATATAGATCTAGTGGTGCAGGGGGACAACACGTAAATACAACAGATTCAGCAGTTAGAATTACACATAAACCTACTGGTATAGTTGTAACATCACAAGATGGAAGATCTCAAATTAAAAATAAAGAGGCTGCTATGAAAGTACTTGCTTCTAAATTATATGAAATTGAAGTAGAAAAACAAAGAAGCTCAGTAGAAGCTGAAAGAAGAAGTCAAGTTGGTACAGGAGATAGATCTGAAAAAATCAGAACATATAACTATCCTCAAGGAAGAGTTACTGACCATAGAATTAAATTAACTTTACATAGATTAGATGTTATACTTGATGGTGCATTAGATGAAATTATTGATGCTTTAATAGCATTTAATCAAGCAGAATTATTAAAAAATTCAGGTGAAAATTAATATGGAAGACACTTTATTAACATTACTGAATAAATCAGTAAAATATTTAGAAAATAAAGGTGTCCCTAAACCAAGGTTTGTTGTTGAAAAGATACTATCTGAGATTTTATTGCTTGATAGAATTTCACTTTATTCAAATTTTGAAAGAATAATTTCAGATGATGAAAAGAAAATGATAAAAGAAAAATTATTAAATTATGATGCTAATAAAAAAGAAGAAATAGTGCTTGAAACTATTAGAGATTATTATGAAAAAACAAAGGTTTATTTAGATAAAAAAGGTGTAAGTGAAAGTAATATTATTACAAATATTATTTTTTCTAATTTATTAAATATTGATATGAGTTTATTATTTACTAAATATAATACTAGCATTAATGAAGAACAAAAAAATAAGTTAAGAGATATATTAAAAAAGATAGTTGAAAAAAAAATACCTATACAATATATATTTAATGAACAAATTTTTTATGGTTATTCGTTTTATGTAGATAAGAATGTTTTAATACCTAGGATAGATACAGAAGTTGTAGTTGAAAAATCATTAGAATTAATTAGTAAAATAGATTCTCCAAAAGTTTTGGATATAGGGACAGGTAGTGGAGCTATAGCTTTAGTAATAGGACTTGAAAATAGAAATAGTAAAATTTTAGCAGTTGATATATCAGAAAATGCTTTGAAAGTTGCTAAAAAAAATTCAGAAATATTGAATGTAGAAAATGTAAAATTCTTACACTCTGATTTATTTTCTAATATTACATATAAAGAATTTGATTTAATTGTTTCTAATCCTCCTTATATATCTCAAGATGAAATAGGAATTATGGGTGAAAATGTTTTATTACATGAACCAGAAAATGCCTTATTTGCAGATAATGGAGGACTATATTTTTATTTTGAAATATCAAAAAATGCACAAAATTATTTAAAAGATAATGGATATTTACTTTTTGAAATAGGATATTCTCAAGGAAGTAAAGTAAAGGAAATTATGGAAAAATTTGGATACATTGAAGTATCTATTGGTAAAGATTTAACTGGAAATGAAAGATATGTTTTTGGTAAAAAGAAAGGAAATTAATGAAAGTTGAAGATTATGATTTTGATTTACCTTTAGAATGTATAGCACAACATGCAATAGATCCAAGGGATCATTCAAAATTATTAGTTTTAAATAAAAATAATGGAAATATAGAAGATAAGAAATTCTATAATATCATTGATTATCTTACCCCTAATGATATATTAGTAATTAATAGAACTAAAGTTATTCCAGCTAGATTATTTGGTAAAAAAGAAAATGGAGTAATATTAGAATGTTTTTTATTAAAAAGAATTGATTTAACAAAATGGGAAGTTTTATTAAAACCTGCAAAAAGATTAAAAATAAATGATAAACTAATATTTTCAGATAAATTATCTGCAAAATTATTAGAAATTAAAGAAGATGGAAATAGAGTAATGGAATTTGAATTTGAGGGAGTATTTGAAGAAATACTTGATGAACTTGCAGAGATGCCATTACCACCATATATAACTGAAAAATTAGAAGATAAAAGTAGGTATCAAACAGTTTATGCTAAATCAGGTGAATCTGTTGCTGCTCCTACTGCTGGATTACATTTTACAACAGAATTACTTGAAAAGATTGAAAAAAAAGGTATAACAATAGTAGAGGTATTTTTGACTGTTGGACTTGGAACATTTAGACCTGTTCAAATGGAAAATATTGAAGATCATATAATGCACAGTGAAGAATACATTGTACCTACAAGTACTGCTGAAATAATAAATAAGGGTAAAAAAGATGGAAAAAGAATCATAGCAGTTGGTACAACATCTATTAGAACACTTGAGTCATCACTTGATGAAAATAATAATTTAATTGCACAAAAATCTGAAACGAGTATATTTATACATGGTGAATATAAGTTTAAAATAGTTGATGCCTTAATTACTAATTTTCATTTACCTAAATCAACTTTAATAATGTTAATTTCATCTTTTGCAAATAAAGACTATGTTATGAATGCTTATCAACATGCAATAAAAAATAATTATAGATTTTTTAGTTTTGGTGATGCAATGTTTATACAAGGAGAATTATGAGAATTACATCTGGATATTTAAAAAATAGAGTTATTTTAAGTAGAATAGGTAAGGAAACTAGACCTACTCTTGAGAGAGTAAAAGAAGCAATTTATAGTATTATTTCAACTAAGGTTGAAGATGCTATTTTTTTAGATTTATACTCTGGCACTGGAAATATGTCTTTTGAGGCTATGAGTCGTGGTGCAAATAGAGCTGTAATGATTGAGATGGATAAAGAGGCTTTAAGAGTAATTATTGAAAATGTAAATAATTTAAATCTTGAAAAAAAATGTAGAGCATATAAAAATGATGTTTTGCGTGCGATTGAAATATTAGAAAATAAAAATGAGAAATTTGATATAATTTTTATGGATCCACCATATAAAGAAAATTTAACAGAAAAAACATTAAAAAAACTTTCTAATCATGATATATTAGATAAAGATGGAATAATAATATGTGAACATGGTAGATATGAAAAATTAGAAAATGAAATAGGAAATTTTGTTAAATTTGATGAAAGAGAGTATAATAAAAAAATAGTAACTTTTTATAAGAAAAAATAGGAGTGAAAAAATGGCTAAAAAAAATTTTGAAACAATTTTAGAAGAAATTAAAGAAAGTATAGATAAATTAGAAAGTTTTGATATATCTTTAGATGATTCTATAATTGAATATGAAAATGCTATTAAATTAATAAAAATGGCTGAAAAAAAATTAAAAGAAGTTGAAGGTAAATTAGAAGTAATAAAAATAAATGTTGAGAAAGAATAGTTTATGGAAAGTTATTTACAAAATATTAGAAAAAATATAGATGAAAATATAAGAAAAGTATTAAAAAAACATAAATCAATAAAAGAAATTGATGAAATGTTAGAATATGCTGTTCTTTTGGGTGGAAAAAGAATAAGACCATTAATTATGTATATACTTGCAGATTTATATAAAAAAGATAAAAAGTTTATAGAAAATGAAGCAGTTGCAATAGAATTAATACATGCTTATTCTTTAGTACATGATGATTTACCATGTATGGACAATGATATTTATAGAAGAGGAAATTTAACTGTTCATAAAAAATATGGAGAGGCAAATGCAGTTCTTGTAGGAGATGCTTTATTAACACTTGCTTTTTCAGTACTTGCAGAATCAGAATATTCTAATAAATATAGTATAATTGCCCTTTCATATTATTCAGGTCATAGAGGAATGATATTAGGACAGTATTTAGATTTATTAAGTGAAAATAAAACTGATATTAATTTTGATGAGTTGATGGAAATACATTTAAATAAAACTGCAATGCTTTTAATGGCAGCTATTGAGATAGCTTCTATTAGTTTATCCATAAATACAGAAGCTAGAAATGCTCTTAGAAAATATATATTGTATATTGGTTTGGCTTATCAGATACAAGATGATATTTTAGAAGCAGAATCTAGTTTTGAAAAGATTGGTAAAGAAAATACTGATGATAAAAATAATAAATCAACTTTTCCTAAAATATTAGGTTTAGAAAAATCTAAAATATTAAAAGAAAAATTTACAAATGATGCAATAGAAATAGTGAAAGATAATCAAAAATTAGTTGATTTTGCATATTATTTATTAAATAGGGAGTATTAATGTTTAAAGAAGAGAAAAAACTATATATCATAGATGAATTTTTAAAATATAATTGTATTGCTGTTTTTACAAAGAAAGAATTAGGAAATATGGCAGATTATATAAATAATGGTAATCCTAAAAATAATAGAGAAAATGCACTTTCTATATTAGGAATAAGCAATAAAAAAATTATTTTTGCTTCACAAAAACATACAAACAATATTATTGATATACCTAATGATGCTGATATTGAAAAATTGTTAAATATTAATAATGTTGATGGTTTTGTAACAATGAGAAAAGATGTTGCAATATTCACTTTTTATGCAGATTGTTTACCTATTTATATATTGGATAAAAAAAATGGAGCATATGGTTTAGCACATTCTGGTTGGGTAGGTACAATAAAGTTTGTAATACATAGATTAATCGATAAAATGATTAATACATATAACAGTAAAAAAGAGGACTTATTAATAGGTCTTGGTATAGGAATACATATTGATGATTATGAGGTAGGAATTGAATTTTTAGAGAATTTTAAAAATATCTTTCCAAATCATTTTCAAAAGTGTTTTAAAGAAATTAATGGTAAAATATTTTATGATAATACATTATTAAATAAATTATTAGCATTAGATTATGGAATATTAGAATCTAATATAATTGTAGATTATAGAGGAGTTAAAAAAGCTAATACATTTTCACATAGATTAGATAAAGAAAATATTGGAAGATCTGCTGCAATAATAACAATAAA
The DNA here is from genome assembly GCF_001891165.1 of Streptobacillus ratti. NCBI lineage: Bacteria > Fusobacteriati > Fusobacteriota > Fusobacteriia > Fusobacteriales > Leptotrichiaceae > Streptobacillus > Streptobacillus ratti. Next base: position 51,105 of record NZ_LKKW01000001.1, read on the forward strand.
GGAGTAAAATGCAACAAAAAAATAAGTTAATTTCTATTTTTATGCTTTCACTTTTACTTATAATGGTGAATAATAAAAGTTTGAATAATTCAGGAACTAATATTCACATTAATAAAATAATAACAAGCTTTTTAAAAATAGAAAAAAAAGAAAATAAAAATATAAATATAAAAAATAATATAGAAAAATTTTTTCTTAAAAATATAAAAATAATAAGAAAAAATAATATAATATTTTTTTGGAAAAATTTTTTTACTTATAATAAAATTTATGGTAGGAATAATTTAAAATATCTTGAATAGAAATTTCCTTTTTAAAATATATAAATAATAATAAAGGAGTAAAAATGAAAATAATAGATATAATTAATAAAATATTTGGTTCATCTGATGAAAAAATTATAAAAAAAATGAGAAAACAAGTTGAAAAAATTAATGAATTAGAACCAACTATGGAAGCATTAAGTGATGAAGAATTAAAAGCTAAAACAGAAAAATTTAAAAATAGATTAAAACAAGGTGAAACTTTAGATGACTTATTAGTTGAAGCTTTTGCCGTGGTTAGAGAAACTGCAAAAAGATTAACAGGTATGAGAATATATGATGTACAGTTAATAGGTTCAATGATAATACATAGTGGTAAAATTGCAGAAATGAAAACAGGTGAGGGTAAAACTCTGATGTCAACTTTAGCAATATATTTAAATGCTTTAACTGGAAAAGGAGTGCATGTAGTTACTGTAAATGATTATCTAGCTAAAAGAGATAGAGATACTATGTCGCATATTTATAGTTTTTTAGGTTTAACTTCAGGAGTAATAATAGCTAATTTAGATAATGAAACTAGAAGAGAACAATATAATTGTGATATAACTTACGGTACAAATAATGAATTTGGATTTGATTATTTAAGAGATAATATGGTTCATGATCCAAGTGAAAAGGTTCAAAGAGAACACAATTATGCTATAGTTGATGAAATAGATTCGATTTTAATAGATGAGGCTAGAACACCATTAATAATATCTGGTCCAGCAGAGGAAACAACACATTGGTATGATGTATTTGCTAATGTAGTATTAAGATTAAAGAGAAGCTATAAAACAGAAGAAATTAAAGATAAAAAGAATACTATTATTCCAGATGAAGATTGGGAAGATTATGAAGTTGATGAAAAAGCTAAAACAGTTACAATAACTGATAAAGGTATAAAAAATGTTGAAAAAATACTACAAATTGATAATCTTTATTCACCACAGTATGTTGAATTAACTCACTTTTTATCACAAGCTTTAAAAGCTAAGGAATTATTTAAAAGAGATAGAGATTATATTATTAATGAAAAAGATGAGGTTATTATAGTTGATGAATTTACTGGAAGATTAATGGATGGTAGAAGATATTCTGATGGATTACATCAAGCTATAGAAGCTAAAGAACATTTAAAAGTTGCAGGAGAAAACCAAACACTTGCAACAATTACATTACAAAATTATTTTAGAATGTATCAAAAATTATCTGGTATGACAGGAACTGCAAAAACTGAAGAAGAAGAATTTAAACAGATATATAAGCTTGGAGTAGTAGTTGTTCCAACTAATAAACCAGTAATAAGAAAAGATTTACCTGATGTAATATATCAAACTACTAGAGCTAAATATAGAGCTATAGTTAATAAAATTATAGAATTATTTGAAAAAGGACAACCTGTTTTAGTTGGTACTGCATCAATAGAACATTCAGAGTTACTTTCATCATATTTAACTAAAGCTAGAATACCTCATGAAGTATTAAATGCTAAATATCATGAAAGAGAAGCAGATATTATTGCACAAGCTGGTAGATATAAAAATGTTACGATTGCAACTAACATGGCAGGACGTGGAACAGATATTAAATTAGGTGGAGATCCAGATTCATTAGCAGTTAAGGTTGCAGAACGTGGAACACCAGAATATTATGAAGCTTATAAAACTTATGAAAAAGAATGTCAAGAAAATAAAGAAAAAGTTCTTGCAGCAGGAGGATTATTTATTCTAGGTACTGAAAGACATGAAAGTCGTAGAATTGATAATCAGTTAAGAGGAAGAGCAGGACGTCAAGGAGATACTGGAGCATCTGAATTTTATTTATCTTTAGAAGATGATTTAATGAGATTATTTGGTGGAGATAAACTTAAATCAATGATGAGAGCTTTAAATATACCTGAAGATGAAGATATTAGACATAAAAGAATATCTAAAGCTGTTGAAAATGCACAAAGAAGAATTGAAAGTAGAAATTTTTCTATAAGAAAAAGTCTTATTGAATATGATGATGTAAATAATAAACAAAGAGAAGTTATATATAAACAAAGAGATCAAATATTGTATAACGAAGAACTTAGAGAATTAATTTATGATATGATTGATAATACAGTTGTTTCTACTGTAGATGATATATTGGCAACTAATAATGCAGAATGGGATTTTGAAAATCTTAATTCAAAAATTTATGAAATATATGGATTTGACTTACCAGAATCTGTATATAAAGTTAAAAAATTAGATGAAGTTTACGATATATTATATAATGAAGTTAAAAATAGATATGATAATAAAGTATTGGAAATAGGAGAAGAACAATTTTCAAGAATTGAAAGATATATTATGCTTGAGGTGTTAGATCAAAAGTGGAGACAAAATTTAAAAGATTTAACTGAATTAAGAGAGGGAATAAATCTACAATCTTATGGACAAAAAAATCCTGTAAATGAATATAAAATATCAAGTACGGATGTGTATAATGATATGATAGATAGTATTAATAGAGAAACAACTTCTTTTCTGTTAAAATTAAAATTAAATATACCTGAAGAATTAACTACAGTAAATGAGGAAGTTTTTGAAGAAGAAAATGAAAGTTTTGAATTTAAGAGTAGAAGAGAAAGAATGGAAGAAAATGAATAAACTTAAAAAGAGAATTTTTTATAAATTCTCTTTTTACTTAAGAGGAGTGAAATTGTGATTAATAAAATTATAAAAAAAGAAGATATATATGAGGTTATGTATAATGAACTTTACTCTAAAAATGAAGATTTAATATTAAAGGAAGAAAAAGTTTTTGATACTTTATTAGAAGATGATAAAACAAAATTAAAGCAATTAGCAAAAATTAAATTTAAAATGAAAAAATATTTTTATGATATTCAATTTAAAAAACTTTTTGATGAATTTAATAATAATGATTTTGCTAAGTTACATACATTTACAACAAATAGTTTAAATAGGCTTGAAATAACAAAAGCAACAAAAGAAATAAGTAATGAAAATATGTTTAATTATCAGAGCATTATTATTCATTCAGATATATTAACGAATTTACAAAATAGATTAGTATGTGATAAAGGTTGTCCTCTTAATTCCTCTAAAGTAGAAGATGAATTAAGATTAAAAATTATACTTAATAATGATATAACATTAAATCAAAATGGAGAATACATATCATATGTTTTAGGAAATAAAATTTATGATTTTAATGTTAATGTTGTTAATGAAGAAAAGAATGATAAAGCATTTACAAATGTTAAATATACTTTTGATATAATAAATCATGATATTATTAGAATAATTAGTAAAGATTAATCATATTTAAAATATATACAATCATATATTATATATACTTGTAATTTATACAAATATATGATAATATAGCTTTATAGCGATTTTGGAGGATAAAAATATGATAAATAACGTAGTTACATTTGAAATGAATATGATGCACATGTGATAAAGCTTGTATCTTTTGGGTACAAGCAGTTTGTGTTTGTGCCTCGAATGTAACTAGTTAAGTCAGGCACTAAAGCCTGACTTTTTATTTTAAGGAGGAATAATGTCATACTTAACAATAGAAAATTTAAGTAAAAAATTTAATGAAAAATTAGCTGTTGATAATATTAACTTAGAAATATCAAAGGGAGAAATATTTGGTATAATTGGTTTATCAGGTGCTGGAAAATCAACCTTAATTAGAATGATAAATAAGTTGGAAAGTCCTACATTAGGAACTATTTTTCATGAAAATAAAGATATTTTTAAATTTAATGATGTAGAAACTAGAGAATATAGAAAAAAGACATCAATGATATTTCAAAACTTTAATTTATTATCATCAAGAACAGTGTTTGAAAATATAGCTTTACCTTTAGAAATATCAAAATTTTCAAAAAATGAAATTGATAAGAAAGTAAATGATTTACTTGTATTAGTTGGATTAGATAAGTTTAAAAATGAATATGTAAATAATTTAAGTGGAGGACAAAAACAAAGAGTAGCTATTGCAAGAGCTATTTCTACAGATCCTGATATATTATTGTCAGATGAATCTACTTCAAGCTTAGACCCTATAACATCTAATTCAATATTAGAATTATTAAAGGATATAAATAGTAAGTTGGGAATTACAATTATTTTAATAACACATCAAATGGAAGTTATTAAAAAAATATGTGATAGAGTTGCAGTTATGAAAGATGGAAAGTTAATAGAAGTGTCAACTGTAAAAGAGTTATTTATGAATCCTAAAACTAATTTTTCAAGAGAATTAATAAGTGATTTAAAAATAGAAGTACAAAAAGGAAAAGAAAATACTCTTAGTTTGATTTTTGATGGAGAACAGGCAGATAAACCATATGTTTCAGAGCTTACTAGAGAATTTAATTTAGATATTAATATATTGGGTGGTTCAATAGACACATTGGCAAGTGGTGTTAAAGTAGGACATTTAAATATAAGTATAGAAACAAATAATATAGATGAAATAATAAATTGGTTAGAAAATGTTGGAATTAAAGTAGAGGTGGTAAAATGATTATTAAAGCGATATTAGAAACTATATATATGATATTTATTTCAATAAGTATAGCAAGTATTATTGGATTGCCATTGGGGATTTTGCTTTCTATTACAAAAGAGGGGTCTATTTCAGAAAATAGAACTTTAAATAAAATTCTTGATTTGGTAATAGTTAATATAACAAGATCTATACCATTTGTAATTTTAATTGTACTTTTAATTCCATTATCAAGATTGATAGTAGGTAAATCATATGGTACAACTGCATTCATTATTCCTTTATCTATAGGAACAGCACCATTTGTAGCTAGAATTATAGAAAACTCGTTAAATGAAGTTAGTTATGGTTTAATAGAGGCAGGTATTTCAATGGGAGCGACTAATAAAGATATAGTGTTTAAGATATTAATACCTGAGGCAATACCTTCAATAATTAATGGATTAACTTTAACTTTAATTTCACTTGTTGGTTTTTCTGCTATTGCGGGTATAGTTGGTGGTGGAGGATTAGGCAACTTAGCTGTTATTGAAGGATTTCAAAGAGGTAATTATAAATTAATGTATTTATCAACATTTATATTGATAATCATGGTTCAAATAATACAATTTGTTGGAACTAAAATAGTAAAATTTATTGAAAAGAAAAGAGGTAGATAATATGTTTAAAAAAATAATATTAGCATTATTAACATTTATTTTAATATCGTGTACTGGTGGAAAAGGGAGCGATGAAAATACACAGAAATTAGTTTTAGGAGTTTCTCCAATTCCACATCAAGAAATAGTAGAATTTATTAAAGATGATTTAAAAGCTCTTGGAGTAGACCTTGAAATAGTAGTATTTAATGATTATGTTCAACCTAATATATCATTAAAAGATGGAAGTATAGATGCTAACTATTTTCAACATATTCCATATATGGAATCATTTGGCAAAGAAAATAATATAGATATGGTTAGTGCAGGAGCAGTGCATTTAGAACCTTTAAAAGCATATTCAAATGTAGTTAAGGATATAAATGATATAAAGGAAAAATCAGAAATTTTAATACCCAATGATCCTACAAATAGAGGAAGAGCTTTATTGTTATTAGATGCTTCAGGTTTAATTAAATTAAATAGTAGAGAAAAATTAGATGCAAATATTTCTGATATTATAGAAAATCCTAAAAATTTAGTAATTACAAGTTTAAATTCAGAACAAATAGCACCAAGATTATCTGAGGTTACACTAGCAATTATTAATACAAATAATGCTTTGGCATCAGGTATAACAGGAGATAAAGCTGTAATAATTGAAGATAAAAATTCGCCTTATGTTAATATAATTACAGTTTTAAAAGGTAAAGAAAATGATGATAAAATACAAAAATTAATTAAGGTATTACAAACAGATAAAGTAAAACAATTTATAATTGAAAAATATAATGGAGAAGTAGAGGTTGGATTTTAATTAAATATAATAAGACTAAGCTAAATTAAATTGACTTAGTCTTTTTTGTTTAGTATAATTAATGTATATAAATAAGAAGTGAGTGTGATGAAATGGAAAACAAACAAGAATTTACGTTAAAAAGATTTTTACCATTAATATACATGATAACAGTTATATTAATAGCATTTATTGCTTTTAAAGCCTCTTTATATTTATTGCCATTTGTTATTGCATTCATGGTAGTTACAGTAACTAGAAAACCTGTTAATTTTTTAGTAAACAAGTTTAATTTCAGTCATAGAATATCAAATATAATAGTAATACTACTGTTTTATTTAATAATACCTGTAATATTAATATTATTATTTATTAGATCATATAATGAAATATATAATCTTTCAAATTGGTTGATAAAAAATTCTAGTACTTTTAGAAATATTGGGTTTGAATTATCAGAAAGATATGGGTTTCTTGAAAGAGTATTGCCGTCAGTTGCGGTAATACCAATTAAGAATTTAATAGCAATGTTACTTAGTAAATTAACTAATTTAGGATTTATAATTGCTAACTATGTTTTATCTTTAACGTTAAAATTACCGGCATTGTTTATACATGTTATAATAACTGTTACAGCAACATTTTTAATGGCTGGAGATATAAAAATAGTTCATAATTTTTTTGAACAACAGTTTCCAAAAAGTTGGTTAGAAAAAGTTAAGCAAATTAAAGTTAATGTAGTTGAAGTAGCTTATCAATATTTAAAAGCACAATTAATATTAATATCATTATGTTTTACAGAACTAATAGTTGGATTAAGTATAATAAATATATTTGTTAGTTCTATAAATTATGTTTTTTTAATATCAACACTTATAGCGTTATTTGATGCTTTACCAATATTTGGTGCTGGAGGAATTTTAGTGCCATGGACAGTTTATTGTCTTGTAACTGGTAATTATTTCTTAGGTTTATCAATTCTATTTTTATATCTATTTATTGCTGGAATGCGTATGACATTAGAACCACGTATTTTAAGTAAAAACTTAAGTATAAATCCACTTTTATCATTGATTTCATTATTTATTGGTTTTAAAATGTTTGGAGTAGTTGGATTCTTATTTGGTCCGATAATTTTAACTATTGTTATAATATTATTTAAAGAAGAAATTAATAAAGGATTTTTTAAGATACTTGCTGGAGAATATGTTGAATAATTATATATAAATATACATATCAAATGATATGTATATTTTAATAAAGGAGAAAAATGAAAAAGAAAATTATAATACCATTAGTATTTTTATTACCTTTAACTTATTCTATTGTAGATTTGAAATTTAATAAAAAAGAAGTTAAAGAAAAAGTAATAACTATAGATAAAGGTGATACAATAAAAAAAATATATGCTAAATTTAATTTCAGATATAATATATTTGATAGAATTTATTTGAAATTTAATCCCAATTTATCTAACATTAAAGAAGGGAAATATAAATTTGAAGATAAAAATATATCTAAATATATGTTATTAAAAGTACTACAAAATCCATATGTAGATAATGTTGTTTTGACTATACCAGAGGGCTTTACTCAAGAAAAAGTTCTTGCTAGAATTGAAAAATTAGGTCTTGCAACAAGACAAGAAATGATAGAAGCTTTTAATAATGTTGATTTTCCATACTATCATGAAAAAGATAATTTTGATGGATATCTATATCCAGAAACATATTTAATTCAGAAAGGTACAAAACCATTAGAGATAGCAAAAACTATATTAGGTGAGTTTAAAAAACATTTTCCGTCAAAAAATTATCCAGATAAAAAGAAATTTTATGATGATATTAAATTAGCTTCTATAGTGGAATTTGAAACAGGAGAGTTTGAACACAAGGCAAAAGTTGCAGGTGTTTTCAAAAAAAGGTTAAGGATAAATATGTTACTTCAATCTGATGCTACATTAAAATATGAATTAGGTAGAATGGCATATAGAAAAGAATTGATGGAAAGTAAATCATTATACAATACATACAAACATAAAGGATTGCCACCTACACCAATATGTAATCCATCAAAAGAAACAATAATAGAAACAATTAATGCAAAAGAAGATAAATATTTATTTTTCTTTATGAATGGAAAAGATACTTATTATTCAGAAACTCATGAAGAACATTTAAGAAAGAGAAGATCATTAAAATGAAAAAATTAAGATTAATATTTTTACTTTTACTTATATTTTCATGTTCAAATATAGAAAAAGTAGATTATAAAATAATAAAAGACAATGATGTTGTAGTTACTAAAGAAAAAACATTAAGTGATGATATAAGAGTAAAATTAACTAATTTAGAAACTAAAACCCTATATTTTGAATTAGATGATAATATGTTAATAAATGAAGAATATCCACAAGATTTAAAGTTTACTTTAGAAGCAATAGATAATAAAATATATATGAATGGAAAAATATATGATGAAATTAAAATTACAAATAAGAATGGTATAATGAAAATTGATAAATATGCTTTTTATGGAGATATGTATATTAAGGCTATTGATTCTAAGTTGGTATTAATAAATACTTTAAATATGGAAAAGTACTTAATAGGTGTAATTCCTTATGAAATGCCAGCTTCTTTTCCATTAGAAGCTTTGAAAGCTCAAACTGTAATTGCAAGAAGTTATGCTTCCAGAAATATTTTGAGAAATAGAAAAGAATTTGATGTTTATGATAGTGTTTCATCACAGGTTTATAAAGGTATATCAAATAAAAATATTGAAAATGTAAAAAAAGCTATTGAAGAAACAAACGGAGAAGTAATAGTCCATAATAATAAAATAATAGATGCAGTTTTTCATTCATATAGTGGAGGATATACTGCAAGTGGTAAAGAAGTATGGGGAAATGATGTTCCTTATTTACAAGCTATTGAAGATAATTATTCTAAAGATGTACATTCATCTGTACTTACATGGGAATATATGATAGATAATAAGACTATTATGGATAAAATAGGATTTAAAATATTTGATTTTGATATTTATTATACTGATAGTAATAGAGTTTCAAAATTAATATTATATAATGAAGATAAAAGTAAGGAAATGTCTTATACGGGTAATAATTTTAGAAAAGAATTTTCACTTTCTAAAATAAAATCTACTTCATTTACATTAGATATTAGAGATGATGGAATAAATATTATCGGTTCAGGATATGGACATGGTGTAGGGTTTTCGCAGTGGAGTTCAAGATCCATGGCTGTAGATTATAAAATGTCATATATAGATATTATTAAATTTTTCTATAAGGATGTGGAAGTAGTAAAGAAAGGAAAATAAAATGTTTAGAAATTTTATTGAGGAAAATAATTTAATTAACAAAAATGATAAAATTTTAATAGCTTTTTCTGCTGGACCAGATTCAGTATTCCTTTTAGAAAAATTATTAGAAATAAAAGAAGAATACAATTTAGAATTACATTTAGGATATGTAAATCATAATTTTAGAGATGATGTGCATAAGGATATAGAGTTAGTAAAAAATATTGCAAATAAATACAATTTAAAATATTCTATTTTAGATATTAAATTAGAAAAATTTAGTGAAGAAAAAGCAAGGGAATTAAGATATTCAGTTTTAAAAGATTTAAAAGAAAAAATAAAATTTACAAAAATTGCAACAGGTCATAATAAAACCGATAATGCTGAAACCATTATTTTTAGAATAATAAGAGGGACAGGACTAAACGGTCTATCAGGAATAAAAGTTAAAAGAGATGATATTATTAGACCAATATTATATATTTCAAAAAATGATATACTTAAACAAGTATATAATGAATATATAATAGATAAAACAAATCTTGAAAATAACTATAGTAGAAATAAAATTAGAAATTTAGTTTTTCCTGTATTAGAAGAAATTAATTCTAAATATGTAGATAATATAGTTAAAATTCATAAGAATGTTATAAATACAAATGATGAGAAATATGAATATATTTTGAATAGTTTAAATGAGAAAAATATAAGTTTAAATACAAAAAAAATTGAACAAATATATAGTATTTTAGACAAAAAAGAAACTAAAATTATAGATTTAGGAAATGAATATATTTGGTATAAGTCATATGATAATAATAAAATATTAAAAAAAATTGATTTAGAAAAAAAGTCTGAAAATACTATACTTACCTTAAATAATGAAATCGAATTTAATGGATTTAAAGTAGGTTATGTCGATGCAACTAGGCTTGAAAAAATATCAAATAAAATGTATAATGTACTTAGTTTAGATACTTTTGATGAATATTCTACATTTGTTGTTAGAACAAGAATAAATGGAGATAAATTAGACAATAAAAAGTTGAAAAAATTATTTATAGATAATAAAATTGATAAAATAGAAAGAGATAAAATGCCCATAGTCGTATATGAAAATATAGTAGTATTGGCAGGTGATTTTTTTAAAACAAGAGAAAAAGGATCTATAAATAAATATTACGTATATATTAGGAGAAATGATGGAAGATAAAAATATTAAAGATGATGATGTTCTTGATGACAAAAAAGAAAATCAAGAAGATGTTCAAAATAAAGAAGAAAATAATGAAGAAGAAACACCTAAAAAAATAAAGAAAAAGGTGTATATTTCTGATGATGAAAATGCAGAAGAAATTAAAAAAAGAATAGAAAGTTTAAAAAGTAAAAATAATAATATTACTTTTAGAGTTAAACCACCTATATTCTTTTTATTAATACTAGTAATAATTTCTACAGTTTTTTATTTTTATGGGAATAAAACTCCTTTATTTGAAGAAAGACGTGAAATTAGTTATACACAATTTGTAACTAAAGTTAAACAGGGAGATATTACTGAAATTAGAGAAAGCCAAGAAAAATTAACTGGTATAAAAAAAGTTGCTGGAAAGGTAGAAGTTTTTGAAACTAATAAACTGACTGATAGATTGGGTCAAGATACTTACCTTATGGAAATTTCAAAAGAAAAGAATGTTAATATTGTTGTATTAGGGACACCAGTATCTACGATAATAATACGTGCTATCTTTAGTTTTGCTCCATTATTTATACTACTATTACTTTTCTACTTTATTAATAAGAGAATGATGGGTTCTTCTGGTGGAGGAATAGGTAATCCGTTTAATATTGGAAAAGGTAAAGGGAAGATAAGCGAAAGACCAAATGTTAAATTTTCTGATGTTGCAGGATTAACAGAAGAAAAAGAAGAGTTAAAGGAAATAGTAGAATTTTTAAAAAATCCAGCAAGATTTGAGAAAGCTGGAGCAAGAGTTCCTAAAGGTGTTTTATTATTAGGTGAACCAGGTACAGGTAAAACATTACTTGCAAAAGCTGTTGCTGGTGAATCTGAAGCAGCCTTTTTCCCTATTTCAGGTTCTGAATTTATAGAACTTTATGTTGGTGTTGGAGCTTCACGTGTTAGAGAATTATTTAAAGATGCTAAAAAAGAATCTCCTGCTATCATATTTATAGATGAAATAGATGCTGTTGGTAGAAGAAGAGGACAAAATAAAAATGGTGGTGGAGGTAATGAAGAAAGAGAACAAACTCTAAACCAATTATTAGTTGAAATGGATGGATTTGATACAGACCAAAGAATTATTGTAATGGCAGCTACAAATAGATCAGATGTTTTAGATCCAGCTCTATTAAGAGGTGGAAGATTTGATAGAAGAATTGAGGTTTCAAGACCTGATGTTAAAGGGAGAACTGAAATACTTAAAGTTCATAGTAGAAATAAGAAATTAGCATCTGATGTAAAATTAGAAGATATAGCTAAAATTACTCCAGGATTTGTAGGGGCTGATTTAGAAAATCTATTAAATGAAGCAGCTATTCTTGCAGCAAGAAGAAATAGTGATGAAGTTACTATGGAAGACTTAGATGAAGCAGTAGATAAAGTAGGAATGGGATTAGGACAGAAAAGTAAAATAATCTCAAAAAGAGATAAGGATATGTTAGCATATCATGAAGGTGGACATGCCTTAGCTGCGACTTTAATACCGGGTGCAAATAAAGTACATAAGGTTACAATAATACCACGTGGAGATGCTGGAGGATATATGATGCCTTTACCTGAAGAAACTTTAGGTAAAACTAGAAAACAAATACTTGCTGAAATAAATGTATTATTTGCTGGAAGAGCTGGAGAAGAATTAATGATGGATGATATTGCAACTGGTGCATATTCAGACATTAAAAGAGCGACTGAACTTGCAAAATTACTAATTTCTAGTGTTGGTATGAGTGAACTTGGACCAATAAATTACGAACATTCAGATAATGGATTTGTATTAAGCTCAGATTTAAGTAATGAAACAGCTAGAGAAATAGATTTAGAAGTTAGAAAATTATTGAAATTTAAATATGAAGAAACATTAAATTTATTGAAAGCTAATAAAGATACATTAGAAAATATAGCTACATTGTTAAAAGAAAAAGAAACTGTTACTGGTTCTGAAATTAGAGCATTGGTTTCAGGTTTATCAGTAAATGAAGTATTAGAACTTGATGATGAACAGTTAGAAAAATATTATTAATATATAATGTAATGCCTTGACAAAGTTATAAAAATTTTGTAAAATGGATTGTATTAATACAAAATTACATGTAATGACATAATTACAATTAAATTATGTAGAAAGGAGCTCAAAATGGCAGTACCTAAGAAAAGAACATCAAAAGCAAAAAGAAATATGAGAAGAGCACATGATTCAATAAATGCTCCACAATTTGTTGTTGAAGCAAATGGTAGTGTAAGAAGACCTCACAGATTAAATCTTGAAACAGGTGAATATAGAGGAAGAAGAGTACTAAAAGCGTCAGCAGAAGAAATAGTTGAATAGATAAAAATTAATAAAAAAAGTTATTTTTAAACTATATAAGAACAACAGTCTAATTTTAAAGGACTGTTTTTTTATTTTCTTAAAAAATATAATTTAAAATATTGCAATTTTTGTTGTATTTTCAAATATTTTAGCCATTTTCTATATATTCACAAAACATGTAAAATGTGATATAATTTAAAATTATAGAGTATGATGAGGGGTAATGTTATGAATAAGAAATATGAAGTATTAGAGTATCATAAAATACTTAATAATTTAATAGATAAATCAAAATTAGAATCAACTAAAGAAAAATTTATAGATTTAAAAATGTTTAAAGAAAAAAGTGAATTAGATAAAGAATTTTCCATATTACAAGATTTGATTGATTTTTATAAATTCGATGATGGGTTTGATTTAAGTCAATTATCAAATATAGGCAGATTTTTAAAATTAATATCAATATTTGGTAATTATTTAGAGGCTGATGAATTACATGAATTAAGAAAAAATTTAATAGTTTATAGAATATCTAAATCAAGAGCTAAAAATGTGAGAGATAAATATAAGCAAATATGGAATATATTTAAAGATTTAAATGATTTAAAGGATATTGAGAATTTTATAAACGAAGTAGTAGATGATAACGGTAATATAAAAGATGATGCTAGTTTAACTTTAATTGATATTAGAAAACAAAAAAATATTATTTTCAACAATATAAAAGAAAAATTTGAAACATTAATAAATAATAAAGATACGCAAAGAGCAGTGCAAGATAAAATTATTACTAAAAGAAATGAAAGATATGTTATTGCTATAAAAACAGATTTTAAAGGATTAGTAAGAGGTATAGAACATGACAGATCATCAACGGGTTCTACATCATTTATAGAACCTTTAAATGTAGTATCATTAAATAATAAATTAAGGGAATATGAGGCAAGAGAGAAAGAAGAAGTAAGGAAAATACTTTTAAGATTAACAGAGATACTTAGAGGTAGATTAGAAGATTTACAAATTACTCAGAGTGTATTAGAAAGAATTGATTTTTTAAATTCTAAGGTTGAGTATGCTTTAGAAACAAAATCTAATATTCCTAAAATAGTTAATCATACTAAAATATATTTAGAAGATGCAAGGCATCCTTTTATAGATAAGGATAAAGTAATACCATTAACTTTTGATTTAGATGAAAATGATAAAGTTATGTTAATTACTGGTCCAAATACAGGTGGTAAAACAGTAACATTAAAGGTTGCAGGACTGTTTACTTTAATGGCATTATCTGGTTTAGCGATACCAGCGAGTGAAAAATCTATAATAGGTATGTTTGATAATGTTTTATCTGATATAGGAGATGAGCAAAGTATAGAACAGAACCTATCATCTTTTTCTTCTCATGTTAAATCAATTTCAGATATATTAAATGAAGCAACTTCAAAATCTTTAATATTATTAGATGAATTAGGTTCAGGGACAGATCCAAGTGAGGGGTCAGCATTTGCAATGGCGATAATTGATCATATTCTTGAAAGAAAAATAAAAGCACTTATAACAACACATTATAGTGAAGTTAAGGCTCACGCATATACACATGATAAAATAAAATCAGCATCTATGGAGTTTAACCCTGAAACTTTATCTCCAACATACAGATTGTTAGTAGGTATACCTGGTGAATCAAATGCTTTAATAATAGCATCAAAATATGGTATAGCTAAAGAAATTATTGAAAATGCTAAATCATATATTAGTGAAGATAATAGAAAAGTTGAAAAAATGTTAGCTTCAATAAAAGAAAAAAATGATAATCTTGAATTAATGAATCTTGAGGTTGAAAAACTTAAACAAGAACTTGCTGAAGTTAAAAATGATTATGAAAATAAGTTAGCTGAGTTTGAAAAAGAGAAAAATAATATTTTAAAAGATACATATAAAAAAGCTGATAACTATATTAAAGATATGCAAAATAAGGCAAAGGCTTTAGTTGATAAAATTAATTCAGATAATGTAAAAAAAGAAGAGGCTAAAACATTACAAAAAAATATAAATATGATAAGACAATATATAGAAGATAGTAAAAAAGAAAATATTGTTGAAAAGAAACATATAAAATCTAATTTAAAATTTGAAATAAATGAAGAAGTTTTAGTAAAAACATTAAATCAAGTTGGAAAAGTACTTAGAATTATTCCAGAAAAAGAATCTTTACAAGTTCAAGCAGGTATTTTAAAAATAACTGTTGCCTTTGAAGATGTTACTAAGATACCTAAGAAAAAAAATAATCGTTTAACTAATGTAGTTAATGCAAAAGTTACTCATGTTAAAGGTGAAATTGATGTTAGAGGTAAAATGGCAGAAGAAGCAATAGAAGAAATAGAAATATATTTTAATAGAGCTATTTTAAATGGATTTACTACTGTTGCAATTATACATGGAAAAGGGACTATGGTTCTTAGAAAGAAAATACATGAATACCTTAAAAAATCTGTTTATGTTTCAGAATTTAAAGATGGTCATCCTAGTGAGGGTGGACTTGGTATTACTATAGTAACACTGAAATAGAGGAGAAAAAATGAAGATATATAATAGTTTAAATAATAAATTAGAAAAATTTATACCTATTAATAATAGCAAAGTTGGAATATATGTATGTGGACCAACAGTATATAACTATATACATTTTGGAAATTCAAGACCTGTTATAGTTTTTGATACACTTGCAAGACATTTTATAAATCAAGGTTATGAAGTTTCATTTGTTCAAAATTTTACAGATATAGATGATAAAATAATTAATAAAAGTATAGAAGAAAATATTACATTTGAAGAAATTTCAAAAAAATATATAGATGCTTTTATGGAAGATATTTCTAAATTAAATATACTTGATATAGTAAAAAGACCAAAAGTAAGTGAATATATACCTGAAATTATAAAAATGATAGAGGGACTTATTGATAAGGGATATGCGTATATTTCAGATGGTGATGTTTTATTTAGAGTTAATAAATATTCAGAATATGGTAAATTATCTAATCAAAGATTAGAAGATTTATCGGTGGGTGTAAGAATTGATAAAGATGATAAAAAAGAAAATCCTCTTGATTTTGTATTGTGGAAAAAGAAAAAAGAAAATGAGCCTTACTGGGATTCACCTTTTTCTAAGGGTAGACCGGGTTGGCATATTGAATGTTCGGCAATGAGCAGAGAATTTTTAGGAGATAATTTTGATATACATGCTGGAGGAATAGATTTATTATTTCCACATCATGAAAATGAAAGTGCACAAAGTGTTTGCTTCTGTAATGAAAAATCTTCTTTTGCAAACTATTGGATGCACAATGGATTTTTAGAAATAAATGGTGAAAAAATGAGTAAATCTTTAGGAAATTTTATTACATTAAGAGAAGTTTTAAATAATTATTCAGGAGATGTAATTAGATTTTTCATGTTATCAACACATTATAGAAAACCTATAAATTATTCTATAGAAAATTTAGAAATATCTAAAAAGACTTTAAATTCAATAATAGATAGTATTGATAGATATAAGAAAGTAGTAGTTGATAATAATTCAAATGATGAGATAAAAAAAGAAATAATTGAGTTTGAATCAGCTTTTAATTCAGCATTAAATGATGATTTAAATACTCCTTTAGCAATATCTTGTATACATGATTTAATTAAAAAAACTAATAGACATTTAAATTCATCAGTATTTAAAGAAATTACATTAGTAATTGAAGTTTTAGAAAAATATATAATTAATATTTTGGGGATAAAAATGGAAAAAGATAAAAATGATGTGCTAAGTGAAAATTTAATAGAATTATTAAATAAAATTAGAGAAGATGCTAGAATGAATAAAAATTATGAATTATCTGATATGATACGTGATGAACTGTTAAAATTAGGAATTAAAACAGTTGATAGGAAGGTAAAATAAATGTTTAAGAAAAATTTTATAAAAAGAATAATAAGATCTCTTAGAATAAATAAGAGTATATCTATAGATTTAGGTACTGCTAATATTCTAATTTATGATAAACAAGAAGATAAAATAGTTTTAAATGAACCATCAGTTTTGGCAAGAGATAGAAAAACTGGAAAAGTTATTGCAGTTGGTAAAGATGCAAGAGAAATGTTAGGAAAAACACCTGATAGTATAGAAGCTATTAAACCACTTAAAGATGGTGTAATTGCTGATTTAGATGCAACTCGTGAAATGCTTTCTCATTTCATGTATAAAATATATGGAAGTTCAATATTTAAACCAGAAGTAATGATTTGTGTTCCTTTAGAAGTTACCCCTGTAGAAAGAAAAGCTTTATTTGATTCTGTTAGTGGTGCAAAAAAAATATATATAATAGAAGAGGGAAGAGCGGCTATTATTGGTTCTGGAATTGATATATCAAAACCATCTGGTAATATGGTTATAGATATTGGTGGAGGTTCAACTGATGTTGCTATACTTTCATTAGATGAGGTTATAGCTTCAAAATCTATAAGAGTTGCTGGTAATAAGTTTGATGAAGATATAGTAAGATATGTAAGAAATAAATACAACTTATTAATTGGTGATAGAACAGCTGAAAAAATTAAAAAAGAATTAGCGACTGCTATGTATGAAAAAGAACCTAAGTTAATGACTATTAAAGGTAGACAATTAGAAGTTCAAACTCCTGTTTCTTTAGAAATAGATTCTAATGAAGTATATGAGGCAATAAAATCATCGCTTTTTTCAGTAATTAATGCAGTTAAAGAAGTACTAGAAAAATCACCACCTGAATTAGCTGCTGATATTTTAGATAATGGAATTGTAATGACTGGTGGAGGCTCTATGATTAAAAATTTCACAACTTTAGTAGAGCAAGAAGTAAAAGTAAAGGTATATTTATCAGAACATCCATTAGATTCAGTTGTTCTTGGTGGAGGAAAAGCGTTTGATAATAAGAATTTATTAAAAACATTACAAATGAGAGAGAATTAATATGGAAATATTTAAAAATGAAATATTAAATCTAAAAAAAAGTGGAACTTTTATGCTTTTTGCAGATAATAGAATATCTTTAATAGAAAATGCTAAAATATTTACATCTATGTTACTTAATGAGTTTAATACAGATATATTAACTCATCCAGATGTAAGTTATTATTCTGAATTAAAGATTGATGATGTAAGAGAAATAATAATTGGTTCAGTTGAAAGTCCATATATTTCTGATAAAAAAATATATATTATCGATTCAATTGAAATAACAAAAAAAGAACCTTTAAACGCATTGTTGAAAGTAATAGAAGAACCACCACAGAATGTTTTTTTCATATTACTTACTAGGAGATTAGAAATACTTGAAACTGTTAAGTCTAGGTCAATAATATTAAATTTAAACTTAATTTTAGATACTAAAATTATAGAAAAAAATTTAGATATGTTTAACTTTTTAGAAAATAATATTGATTATTTAAATATGTATATCAGTAAAAAAGATTCAATTGATTTAGAAGTATATAAAATTAATAGTTTAGAAGAGATTATACATTCTATTAAGAATTATTTTAATGAAACAAATATATTTACAGTTATATCATATCAATATGCGATAGATTATTTAATAAAAAATATTATATTTATGAAAGAAATTGATGTAATAATTTTAAAAGATGAGATATTGTCTATATTGTTAGTAAGTAACGATAATAAAAAGAGTAGAGATAGAATAAAAATATTTATGAATACTTGTATAAATAAATATTCTAAATTTAAAAGCTTAAATCATCTTGAAGAGCTTTTAGAATATAAGTTAGCGATAAATTCTAATGTAAGTTTAAAAACATTAATGTTTTTATTTATTGATACTTTATCAAAAAATTAAAGAAAATGGAGACAAATATGTCTATAGGAATTTTTGATTCAGGTATGGGTGGAATAACTGTATTAAATGAAATTAGAAAACAATATCCAAATATTGATATTCATTTTTTCGGTGATACAGCTAGATTACCATATGGAGAAAAAAGTAAAGATGAAATAATTAAATACTCAAGTGAAATAGTTGAGTTTTTATTAACAAAAAAAGTTGAATTAATTGTTGTTGCATGTAATACTGCGACTTCACTTGCACTTGATGAAATAAAAGAAAAATACGATATTAATATTATTGGAGTAATTGATGCAGGAGTAGAGGGTGTTATAAATAATAAAAGTAAAAATGTAGGTTTGATTGCAACTACTGCTACAGTAAATTCTAAAAAATATACACAGAGTTTAAATAATATTAATTCAAAAATAAAAGTGATAGATCAACCTTGCCCTTTATTAGTACTAGCTATAGAAAATGGAAATATTAAAGGAAAAGATATTGATAATTTAATAAATAAATATGTTGATGATATGAGTAAAGAAATTGATACCCTTGTATTAGGATGTACACATTATTCTATTTTAAAAGAAAAAATAAAATCTCTTTATTCTAATATTGATATAATTGATCCATCAGTTGAGATTGTAACAATTATTAATAATAGTGATTTAATAAAAAATAAAAATGAAAATTCTCAAACATTTTTTTATGTTTCAGGAAATAAAGAAAAATTTAAGAATAATTTGAGAGATATTTTTTATGTTGAGTCCGATAATATTATTGAAATAAAAGGAGAATAAAATGTACGAATATTTTGAGGGTATATTAAGCGTAAAAAATCTTAATTATGTTGTTATAGATATTAATGGAGTAGGGTATAAAATATATACATCAATAAAAACCTATGATAAACTTAATTCAATTGGAGAAAAAGATAAGCTATATATACACACTATAGTTAAAGAAGACGATATTTCATTTTTTGGATTCAAGAGTGAACTTGAAAGAAGTATTTTTCTTGAATGTATAGCAATAAATGGAATAGGTGCTAAAAAAGCAATTGCAATATTATCTAATTTTGAATTTGATGAATTAGTTGCTATAGCATCTTCAAAGAATTTTAAAGAACTCGCAAAAGTTCCTGGTATAGGAATGAAAAAAGCTGAAAAAATAATGGTAGATCTTTCTGATAAACTTGAAGGATTAAAAATTACAAGTAATGTTTCTAACCAAGATATGCTTGAGTTATATAATAAGAAAGAGAATTTAAGATTAGCTTTAGAATCTTTAGGTTATGAAAAAGTTAATATAAATAACATTATAGAAGATAAGTATGTCAAAGAGTTAAATATGCAGGAATTGATTAAAATGGCATTATTAAATATAAATAAAAAGAAAAAGTAGGTGTAAAAATGAATTTATCATGGCTTCTCATAGTTTTAGGTGCAATAATGTGGGGGATAGATGGTGTATTATTGACACCACGTTATTTTAAATATGGTTTATATAATGTTGTATTAATAGTATTTATAGCACATCTTTTACCATTTTTATTTATTTTAATTACAAATAGAAAAAATATAAAAGAGATAAAAAATATAAATTTATCAGATAAATTATACTTTCTATTAATAGCATTATTTGGTGGAACTATAGGGACTTTATCTATTGTAAAAGCATTACAATTAAGTGAATTTAATCCATATAGTTTAGTTATATTAATACAAAAATCACAACCTATATTTGCTATATTATCAGCTTATTTTATATTAAAAGAAAAAATTACACATAAATTTAAAATAGTGTTTATAATTTCCCTTATTTCACTCTATTTCTTAACTTTTGGACTAAATAGTCCATTTGATATAGAGCTTAAATCAATATATTCTGCAATTTATTCATTAATTGCTGCAATTTCTTTTGGTTTATCAACTACTTTTAGTAGAAAAGTTGCAATTAAGTACAATGCCAATATATCGACATTTATGAGATTTATGTTTACAACGATAATTACTTTTTTACTATTATTATTAAATGTATCTCAAACTAAAACCGATATAATATATCTATTTACAAATAAGCATGTAATGTTACTGGCAATATTTATTGCAATTTGGGGAGTAACAGCTGCTAATTTTTATTATAGAGGTTTACAAAATACAAAAGCAATATATTCTACAGTTTCTGAATTAGCATTTCCTTTAACATCTGTTTTTATAGACATGTTTATTTTAGGAAATATTTTAGATCCTACAAGAATAATAGCTGGTTTAATATTATTATTAAGTATAGTTTATTTAAATATAAATAATGAATGAGGGAGTACAAATGGAATATATTAAGATAAGAGGTGCTAGAGAACACAATCTTAAAAATATTGATATAGATATACCTAAGAATCAATTTGTTGTAATTACAGGAGTAAGTGGTAGTGGTAAATCATCTCTTGCGTTTGAAACAATATATTCTGAGGGACAGAGAAGATATGTTGAGAGTTTATCAGCATATGCAAGACAATTTATAGGTCAAATGAAAAAACCAGAGCTAGATAGTATTGAGGGTTTATCACCAGCAATATCAATAGAGCAAAAATCAGTTTCAAAGAACCCAAGGTCAACAGTTGGTACAATGACAGAAATATATGATTATATGAGACTTTTATGGGGGCATATTGGTAATGCACATTGTCCTATTTGTCAATCTTTAGTTAAAAAACAAAGTATAGAAGAAATTACTAATGAAGTACATTTAAAATGTAGTGATAAAGATAAATTAATATTCTTATCTCCTATAGTAATGGATAAAAAAGGTAGTTTTAAAAATTTATTTATTAATTTATCAAGACAAGGTTATCTAAGAGTAAGAGTAGATGGAACAATACTTGAACTTGATGATATTATTGAATTAGATAAGAATAAAAGACATAATATTGAATTAATTACTGATAGAGTAGTATTTAAAGAAGAAAATATTTCAAGAATAAATGAGGCTATAGTTAATGCGACAAAATTATCTGATGGTAATTTAATTATAAATATAAATGGTGTAGACCATAAATATAGTGAAAATTTTGTATGTAGTAATCATCCTGATGTATCATTCCCAGAAATTAATCCAAGACTATTCTCATTTAATGCACCTTATGGAGCTTGTGAAGAATGTAATGGTTTAGGTTCGTCTTTAGAAGTCAACATGGATGCAATATTATTAAATGAAAATATATCTATTAATGAAGGTGCATTGTCTGTGGTAGGTGGAAGTTCTCCAACATCATGGACTTGGAAATTATTTCAAGCATTTTTAAAAGGGCATAATATTGATGCAGATAAGCCTTTTAAAAAATTATCACAAAAAGAAAAAGATTTAATTTTTTATGGAAGTGATAAAGAATACTATTTTTCAATTCATACTAAAGAATATAACTATGATGGAATGAGAACCTTTGAGGGGATTATAAATCTTGTTAAAAGAAGACATAAAGAGTCAATGAGTGAATCTAATAGAGAAGAAATTCAAAATAGATATATGATAGAGACTAGTTGTTCTAAATGTAGTGGTAAAAGGTTAAATGATATAGTACTTGCTATTACAATTAATGATAAAAGTATTATTGATGTTACAAATATGAGCATAGTTAATGCTTTAAATTTCTTTGAAAATTTAAATTTAACTGAAAAGGAAAAACAAATTGCTGAAGAAATATTAAAGGAAATAAGGAATAGATTATCTTTTTTAATTAATGTTGGACTAGACTATCTTTCACTTGATAGAATGACTAAAACACTTTCTGGTGGAGAATCACAACGTATAAGACTTGCAACACAAATAGGTTCAAGATTAACAGGAGTAATATATGTTTTAGATGAACCAAGTATAGGGCTTCATCAAAGAGATAATGATAAGTTACTTAAAACTTTAAAAGATTTAAAAGATATTGGAAATACACTAATTGTAGTAGAGCATGATGAAGATACTATGCTAGAATCTGATTATTTAATTGATATAGGACCTAGTGCAGGTAAATTTGGTGGAGAGATAATAGCTATTGGAAAACCTAATGATGTTATTAAAGAGGGTAAATCACTTACAGCTAAATATTTAAATAAAGAAATTCAAATTGAAGTACCTAAAAAATTAAGAAAATCAAAGGAATATTTAAAGATTAGTAATTGTTGTGGGAATAATTTAAAAGATGTTAATTTAAAAATCCCACTAGGTATATTTACAGTTGTAACAGGAGTAAGTGGTAGTGGTAAATCTAGTTTAATTAATCAAACACTTTACCCTATATTACATAATTATTTAAATGAAAAAACAATGTTCCCATTAAAACATGGTAAGGTAGATGGATTAGATAAAGTAAAAAAAGTTATTAATATAGATCAAAGTCCTATAGGTAGAACACCTAGATCAAATACGGCAACTTATACTAAAATATTTGATGATATTAGGTCTATATTCGCAGAAACTAATGATTCAAAGGTTAGAGGTTTTGATAAAGGAAGATTTTCATTCAATGTAAAAGGTGGAAGATGTGAAACATGTTCTGGTGCTGGGATTAATAAAATAGAAATGAATTTTTTACCAGATGTATATGTAGAATGTGAAATGTGTAAAGGTAAGAGATATAATAAAGAAACATTAGAAGTGAAGTATAAGGGTAAGAATATTTCGGAAGTACTAGATATGAGCGTTATAGATTCATATGAATTCTTTGAAGCAATACCATCATTAAAAAGAAAACTACAAACATTAATTGATGTAGGTATGGACTATATTACATTAGGACAACCTGCAACAACTCTTTCAGGTGGTGAAGCACAAAGAATAAAACTTGCTTCTGAATTATCAAAAGTTACAAAAGAGGGAACTATGTACATTTTAGATGAGCCTACAACAGGACTACATTTTGAAGATGTAAGAAAACTTTTAATAGTTTTAGATAGATTAGTTTCAAAAGGTAATAGTGTTGTTGTTATTGAACATAATCTTGATGTTATAAAATGTGCAGATCATATTATTGATATAGGACTTGAAGGTGGAGATAAAGGTGGATATATTGTAGTTGAGGGTTCTCCAGATAAAATTATGAAACATAAGGATTCTTATACAGGAAAATTTTTAAAAAGACATTTAAATAAATAGGAGGATACATGTATATTAATGAAGTAGTAAGAAATTTACAAATTTCAATTATAAGACAAATTTCAGCAAGAATGCCAGAATTTAAAAATGGAATTAACATGACTATAGGTGAACCTGGAAATGATTTACCATATGAGTTAAAAAAATATATGTCAGAAGTTACTTTAAATCAAAAAATAGGATATACAAATACTGGTGGTGCTATAGCATATAGAGAAGCTGTTGCTAAATATTATAACAAGCTATATGGTTCAAATTATACTTGGAAAAATGCTTTAGCTAATGCTGGATCTACTGAGGGAATATCTTCTTTTTTAAGAACTGTATTACAACCTGGTGATGAAGTAATTTTACCAACGCCTACATATCCAGGATATGAGCCAAATATATTACTTATGAATGCTAAACCTGTATATATTGATTTGAAACATACTGATTTTGAATTAACAGCTGATATTTTAGAAAAACATATCACACCAAAAACTAAAGTTATAATACTTACTTATCCTAATAATCCTACAGGTACTGTTATGCCTTTAGAAGAAATGGATAAAGTTGTTGAATTATTAAGAAAACATGATATATATTTATTGAGTGATGAAATTTATTCTGTTCTTGCTTTTGATAAATATAATTCTTTTGCTAGATATACAGATTTAATAGATAAGATAGTTGTAATAAATGGATTCTCTAAATCACATTCTATGACAGGATATAGAGTTGCATATACTTTAGCATCAGAGGAAGTTATAAACAATATGAATAAAGTTGGGCAATATACTATGACTGGTGTAAATACAGTAGGGCAATTAGGAGCTATTTATGCTTGTGAACATATTCCTACAAGAGAAGATATAGTAGAGATTAATAAATCTAAATTAACTCGTATGATGAATGGATTAAGAGAAATAGGGTTTAAGGTTATTGAACCAAAAGGAGCATTTTATCTTTTTGTTGATTACACTATGTTTTCTGATAAAAAATCTTTAGACTTTGCATTAGATGTATTAGAAAAAACAGAATTAGGTATAGTTCCTGGTATTTGTTTTAATGTTGAGGGATACTTTAGATTATCTGTTACTCAAAGTGATGAAATAATAGATGAAGCAATAAATAGATTAAAAATTTATGTAGAGAATGAGTGTAAATGAAAAAAAATGATATAGTAAGCCTTGATATTGTTGGTATAGATTTTCCAGCAAAACCATATGGGTATTTAAAAAATGATGATAGAAAATGTTTTGCAAATACAAATGTAGTACCTGGTCAAAAAATTAAGGCAAGAATAGGAAAAATAAAAAATAATAAGATAGAATTAAGAGATATAGTAATAATAGAAAATTCTGAAAATGTTGCTAAACCTTTTTGTGAAAAATTTAATAGTTGTGGTGGATGTTCATTTCAATATCTTAGTTATGAAAAACAAGCTGAACTTAAAGCTAATTTGGTATATAAATTGATTGATAATTCTATAAAAAATAAAAATTATGAAAAATTACCTATAGTTACTATGGGTAATGATAAAGAATATAGAAATAAAATGGAATTTAGTTTTGGAAATGAATATAAGGATGGTCCGATAATTTTAGGATTACATAAAAAAAATTCATTTCATGATATAGTAAATGTAAATGAATGTAGATTGATGGATGAAAATTTTAGAAAAATAGTGAGATTTACAAATGATTTTTTTTCTAAAAAAGATATTAGTTTTTACCATAGATTAACACATATAGGATTTTTACGTAATTTAGTTATTAGAAAAGGTGAAAAAACAAAAGAACTTGGAGTAAACATAGTTACTACATCAAAAATAGAAAATTATGACATTATTGATGAATATAAGGAAAAATTACTTTGTTTAGATCTTAGTATGGAATTAAAATCAATTATTCATACTATTAATGATAATAAATCTGATAGTGTAAGGGCTGATAAGGAAATAATATTATATGGAAAAAGAGATATTACAGAGAGATTATTTGATTTAAGTTTTAATATAAGCCCTTATTCATTTTTTCAAACTAATTCATTTGGTGTTGAAAAACTATATCAAGAAGTAATAAATAATCTTCTATTTATAACTAAAAATGATGAAAAACCTATAGTATTTGATTTATTTAGTGGTACAGGAACTATTGGTCAAATAGTATCTAAATATTCAAAAGAAGTATATGGTATAGAATTAATAGAAGAAGCAGTTATTAAAGCTAATGAGAATGCTATAAAAAATGGAATAACAAATGCTAAATTTATAGCTGGAGATGTATTTGAAAAATTGAGAGAATTTGACAAAGAAAATATAAAACCAGATATATTGATATTAGATCCACCTAGAAGTGGAGTTGGAGAAAAAACAATACTTAAATTATTAGAATATAATGTTAATTATATTATTTATGTTTCATGTAATCCAAAAACTCTTGCTGAAGATTTAAAAATTTTTGAAGATAATTCATATATATTGAAAAGAGTAGTATGTGTAGATATGTTTGCTTACACACCACATGTTGAGAGTGTAGTTTTATTGTCAAGAAAGTATAAATAAAAAGAATAGAAAAGTCTTGGAATCATAATTAAATAAAATGAGAGGTAAGAATATGGAAAAATATTCATATAGAAATATTGATGAAAGAGATAGAACTACGAATATAATAGAAACATTATTGAAATTATGGGAAAACTCTGTAAAAAATACACATTTATTTTTATCTAAAGATGAAATAAATAATATTAAAAAATATATTCCTAATGTATTGAAGTGTATTCCTATTTTGGTAGTTGCAGAAAATAAAAATAGAAATATAGTTGGGTTTATGGGTATTTCAGATAAAAAGCTTGAAATGTTATTTATTTTAAATGAAAATAGAGGACAAGGAATAGGAAAAGAGTTATTACAATATGGAATTAAAAAATATTCAGTAAATGAACTTACTGTAAACGAACAGAATCCTCTTGCAAAAGAATTTTATGAGTATATGGGCTTTCAAGTTTATAAGCGTACTGAATTAGATGAACAAGGTAATCCGTATCCTTTGTTGTACATGAAAAAATAAATAATACTAATGTATATAATCATAATTTAAGATAATCATACTAGAGGGTTAAAGTTTAAACAAAACCCTCTATATTTTTAATTTTGTATAATAATTTATTTATTGGGTAAAATTAATTTTGGCTTTATTATTTTTCTTTTTTTAACTTTCTTTTTATTAATAATATTTAAAATTGATTTATAGCATTTCTTTGATAAAATTTCTGTATTTTGTTCAATAGATGGAAGATGAAACATTTCTGAAAGTTGTAAGTTATCATAACCACATATTAAAAATTTATTTTCAGGTATGTTATATTTTTTTAGATAATAAAAAAATCCATATGCCATCATATCATTAAAGAAAAAAATTCCATCAGGTGAAGATTTTAAAATACTTGGAGCCAAATTCACTCCTGAATCAAAAGTAAAATCTCCCTTAAATATCAATGAATTGTCCAAATTATTTTCTTCTAAAGCTTTTTTATATCCAACTAATCTATCTTTAGAACTTTGTGAGGTAAATGTACCTGTAACACAAGATATATTTTTACACCCATTTTCTATTAAGTATTTAGTAGCTAAATATCCACCCATTTTATTATCATAAGAAATTTGAGTAATATTTGAATTTTTCATAATTCTATCAATGATTATAATAGGAACTGGTAAATTTTCTAAGTATTTTTCATAATCATAATTATCTAACATTTCATTAGAGGGACATAAAAGAATACCATCTACTTGATGATTAATATAAGATTGAATTAATAATTTTTCATGTTCTGTAGAGTTATTGCTATTTGCAATAAGTAAAAGATAACCTTCTTTATAAAGAAATTCTTCTATATATTTAGATAGAGAAGAAAAAAATGGATTATTAATATCAGGTATAATTAATCCTATTGTATAAGTCTTGCTTTGTACTAAAGAACGAGCTATTATATTTGGTTGATAATTTAGTTCGTTTGCAATTTTTTTAATTTCATCTTGCTTTTCTTTTGAAATACGAGTTTTTTTATTGTTTAACACAAGAGATACTGTTGTTTCTGAAACAGAAGCTAATTTTGCTATATCTTTTAATCTAATTTTTACCAAAATATAACCTCCCAATTGTGAATTATATATTTTCTTAAATTATATTATTTTTAATATGAAAAGTCAAACACTTGACTTTAATAAAAATCGTGGTATACTCAACTTGACAGGAGGTAAAACGCTTTATCATGGACAAAGTTATTAAATTTAATGTATTAAATGCAGAAAATTATTTGAATTTACACGAAAAATGTGGATTTAAAGAATATAAAAAGGAAGATGTAGTAATAGCTATTAAAAATCATTTATTTGATGCAGTTTTATTCCATGAAGAAGAAGTCATTGGAATGATTAGAATAGTAGGTGATAATAAAATTGTTTTTTTCATAAAAGATTTAATGATATTGCCTGAATACAGGAATAAAGGATATGGTAGATTATTGATTAATTCTGCACTTGAGTATATATCAAAAAATGCTTGTAAAGGTGCATATCTTGGCTTAATGTCTACTGTTAATTATGAATCATTTTATGAAAAATTTGGATTTATTAGACGTCCTAATGAAAATTATGGTAGTGGGATGGTGAAGTTTAATGAATAATAGACTTTATGTATTAGGTAGTATCAATATTGATTTATCTATAAATTGTAATAGATTTCCTAAAATAGGAGAAACGATTAGAGGAGAAGAATTTGGGAAAACTCTAGGTGGAAAAGGTGCTAATCAAGCAATAGCATCATCAATTTTAGGAATAGATACTTGTTTGATTGGTGCTGTTGGTAGTGAGGATGATAGTGATTGGATTTATAGAAAACTAAGCAATTATGGTGTCAATACATCTTCAATTAGTAAGATAGAAAATGAAGAAACAGGACTAGCATTTATTATAAAAGCTTGTGGAGATAATTCAATTATTTTACATCATGGTGCAAATTTTAAAATGGATAGAAAAGATGTATTAAATGGATTAAAAAATGCAAAAAAAGATGACTATTTTCTTGCTCAATTTGAAGTAGATTTAAATTTAGTTTATTTAGGTATGGAGAGTGCTTCAAAAAAAGGTATGAAAATAATAATTAATCCATCTCCTGCTATGAAAATAGATGAAAAAATGTATTCATTAATTGATTATTTAATAGTTAATCAAACAGAGGCTGAAATTTTATCTAATATTTATCCTAAAAACTTAGAAGATTGTAAAAAAATTTTTGAAATTTTATCTAAATATGGATTAAAAAATTTAGTGGTTACACTTGGAAGTGGAGGAAGTGTTTTAGTTAATGAATTTGATAGTGCTTTTTCAAAAGGAATTGATATTATTCCTGTAGATAGTACAGGAGCAGGTGATGCTTTTACAGGAATGTTTATTAGAAGTTTATCTATGGATATTCCTATTGAAAAAAAACTATATTATTCAAATGTTTCAGGTGCATTAACTTGTTTAAAAAAAGGTGCTAGAATTGGTGTAAAAAATTTAAATGAAATTATAAATTTTAAGAAGGAGGACTAAAATGTCTAAAATACCTATAATTATTGATACAGATCCTGGAATTGATGATGCTGTTGCATTAGCTTTAGCATTACATTCTAATAAATTAGATGTAAAATTAATAACTACAGTAGCAGGAAATGTTAGTATTGAAAAAGTTACTAAAAATACATTACAATTATTAGATTTTTATGGCAAATCAATTCCAGTTGCAAAAGGTGCTGAAAAACCTTTATTTAGAAATGCTATTGATGCTTCAGGAGTTCATGGAGATAGTGGTATGGGAGTTTATACTTTCCATGAAACTGATGGTAAAAATTTACTTGAAATTAATGCAGTAGAGGCTATGAAAGAAGTATTAATGAAGTCAGAAGAAAAAATAACATTAGTACCTATAGGTCCTTTAACAAATATTGCTTTATTACTTCTTATTTATCCACAAGTTAAAAATAAAATTAAAGAAATTGTTCTTATGGGTGGAGCTATAGGTCGTGGTAATTCAGGGATTTATTCTGAATTTAATATGGATGTAGATCCTGAAGCAGCTAAAATTGTATTTACTTCAGGTATTCCTATAACTATGGCTACATTAGATGTTGGATTAAAAGCATTAATTTATCCAGAAGATTCAGAAAAAATAAAAGAAATGCACAAAATAGGAGATATGTTCTACACTTTATTTAAAACATATAGAGGGGGAAGCTTTAATACAGGATTAAAGATGTATGATAGTTGTGCTATAGCTTATTTATTAGAACCTAGTATGTTTACTGTTCAAAAATTATTTGTAGGAATAGAAACAAAGGGTGAATTTACATCTGGAGCAACTATAGTAGATCTTAGAAATAAATTGGGTAAAGAAGCTAATGCAACTGTTACGGTTGATATTGATGCTGATATGTTTAAAAAATGGTTTATGAGTGAAATTTATAATTGTAGATAAGGAGTTTAATTATGTTCGTAGTTATTATAGGATTTTTATCAGTCTTATTTGTTGGATACATGTTATTAAAAAAACATGATATTAAAATAACTTTATTTGGGATAGGATTATTGTTGTTATATATTGCACAGATATTAAAAGGAGAGTATACTAATTTTTTATTAAATCCTATTGATGTAATTATAAAACAATTTGGTACAACACTTGGTGGTGCAGGTTTAGTAATCTTTATTTTAGGTGGATACTCAGCGTATATGAGTGCAATTGGTGCAAATGATATGACAGTTAGATTATTAACTAAACCACTTAAAAAAGTTAAATCTGTTTATATTTTAATACCTATTGTTTTCTTGTTAGGAAATCTTTTATCATTAGTTATTCCTAGTGCATCAAATTTAGCAATTATTTTAATTGCTACATTATTTCCAGTTTTAAGAAAATCAGGAATGAGTAATTTAACAGCAGCAGCTATTATAGCGACTACTGCAACAATTATGCCAACACCATTAGGGTCAGATAATGTAGCTGTAGCTTCTGAATTAGGAATATCTGTTGAAAGTTATGTTTTTGGTTCACATGCAATTGTATCTATACCAACTTTATTTTTCATGTCTATTGTACATATGATATGGCAAAAATATTGTGATAAAAAACAATTCTCAAATGATAATTTTGAAGAAGATAAGATTGAAATAAAAGAAGAAAAACCTTTTAGTTTAGTATATTCATTATTACCTTTATTACCAATATTAATATTACTTATCAGTTTTGTTTTAGAAAGTATAACAAAAACAAAATTATCTTTAAGTGTTTTATCTGTAACTATTATTTCAGTAATAATTACTATATTAATAGAAATTATTAAAAATAGAAATGTTAATAGTTCTTTAATGGTAGTAGAACAATTTTTCAAAGGTATGGGAAATTCAATGGGAATAGTTGTACTATTAGTAGCAGCATCAACTTATGTAAATGGATTAAAAGGTATTGGATTAATAAATATATTACAAGAAGTAATGACTAAAACTAGTGCCTCAGGTATTTTATTACCTATTATTTTAGTTATATTCACAGCTATAATAGTTTTATTAAGTGGAAGTGGAACAGCTTTATTCTTTGCATTAATACCACTTTTAGTACCTTTAGCAAAAGCAGCAAATATTTCGCCTATAGCCATTTCTATACCTTTAGGTTTATCAGGTAATTTATTACGTGCTGTTTCTCCAGTTTCAGCTGTTATTATGATTGTTTCTGGGGCAGTTAAGGAAGATCCTATTAATCTTGTTAAAAGAACTTCTATACCTATGATATTAGGTGTATTATTTATGCTTATTTTATCACTTATATTATTTTAAATAATTTATGATTTAATAAAAGAGCAATAAAAGATATTTTAATTAAAGAATTAATTTAAAAATTTGTTTAAGACGATAGCCAAAAACTATCGTTTTTTCTTTTATTTATAAGAAAGTTTGAATATCAAAATATTTTTTATAAAAAGTACTTGCTAATATAGTAAAAAAGGTATATAATAATTTATCGACACATGTGTCGGTAAGAGGAGGTGTGAATGTGAGTCCTGCAAAAAGATTAAGTGAAGCTGAAAGAAAAAGAGAAATTATGGAAGCAGCTACCAAAATAATTACAATTAAAGGATTAGAAAATACTACAATGGAAGATATTATATCTGAAACCACATTATCTAGGGGTGGAGTATATCATTATTATAAAAGTGTTATAGATATTTTTAAGGATATTATGATTTTTGGAATTGAATATAGAAGTGAAATAATAAAAAGTCATTTAAATGAACGTAATAATTTATCAAATAATCAGTTTATAGCAAAACAAATTGTTGATAAAATTATAGATGAAAATCCGTATATGCCTCTTTATGTTGAATTTTTAGTTTCTAAGAAAAGAATTCCAGAATTAAATAATATTATGATTGAACTTCAAGAGAGAACAAAAGAGAGTTTAAAAACTATTTTTGATGATGATTCTGATATGTTATTTGAACCCAATAGTTTTTTGTTTGTTAATGATTTTATTAATGCCTTAATAGTTGCTTCTGATATTTTAGAAGCAAGAGAAAATTTTAAGAAAAATAGAGATTTATTAGAAAAAATGTTTATTTATATATTAGAAAGGGATGATTATAATGGAAGTTTATAAGAAATTGTTTCGATATGTACCAGATTGTAAATTAATGGGTTATATAAGTATTATAATATCGGGAATTTCAGCTTTTTTAATGGTATATGGATACTACTACATATATCAATTTTTAAAAGAAGTTATTGTGAGTAATAATTTTGAAAATGCAAGTTATCATTCAATAAGAATTGTATGTTATTTAACTTTAAGTTTTTTAATGTATATTTTATCTTTAACTATTTCTCACAAATTAGCATTTAGATTGGAAACAAATTTAAGAAAGAGGGGAATAGATGGACTAACAGATTCAAGTTTCAGATTTTTTGATTTGCATTCATCTGGTTATATTAGAAAAACTATAGATGATAATGCAGTTAAGACACATATGGCGGTAGCTCATATGATTCCAGATAATTCACAGGCTTTTTTAGTTCCTATTTTTGCTCTTACATTATCATTTCTGATTAGTTTCCGTGTGGGAGCAGTTATTATTACTTTATCGATAGTAACAGCTTTTATATTAAAGAAAATGATGGGTAATGGAGAATTTATGAAACTATATCAAGCTTCACTTGATAAATTAAGTTCAGAAACAGTAGAGTATATTAGAGGTATTCAAGTAGTTAAAATTTTTGGTATAAAATTAAAATCTTTTAAAGCCCTTCATGATGCCATTATTGACTATTCAAAATATGCTTATGAATATTCTATTTCATGTAAAAAACCTTATGTTTTGTATCAGTTAATATTTCTAGGATTAATTGCTATTATTACTATACCACTTAGTTTTTTTCTAACAGAAATAAATGAGCCTAAGGTAATAGCTGTAGAGCTTATTATGATTTTCTTTTTAAGTGGAGTAATGATGGTGTCATTTATGAAAATCATGTGGGCAAGCATGAATATTTTTAATGCAAATTATGCAATGGATAACTTAGAAAATTTATATAATAAAATGCAAGAAGATAAGTTAAGTTATGGTAAAAGAGAAAATTTTGATAATTATAATATTGAATTTGATAATGTTAGTTTTTCATATGGAGAAAATAAAGTATTAGAAAATTTATCTTTTTCTTTAGATGAAAAGAAAACTTATGCTTTAGTAGGACATTCTGGTTCAGGTAAATCAACAGTTGCTAAACTTATATCAGGATTCTACAAAGTAGATGGTGGTTTTATTAAAATAGGTGGATATCCACTTGAAGAATATACAAAAGAAGCAATTATAAATAATATTTCATTTGTATTTCAAGATAGTAAATTATTTAAAAAATCTATATATGATAATGTTGCTTTAGCTGATGAAAATGCTAGTAGAGAAGAAGTGATGAAAGCTATTAATCTTGCTGGTTGTGATGAAATTATTTCTAAATTTAAAGAAAAAGAAAATACTATTATAGGTTCAAAAGGTATATATCTTTCTGGTGGAGAAAAACAAAGAATTGCTATTGCAAGAGCAATTTTAAAGAAATCTCCTATAGTTATTATGGATGAAGCTAGTGCTTCTATTGATGCTGATAATGAATATGAATTACAAAAAGCTTTCAAAAATTTAATGAAAGATAAAACAGTAATCATGATTGCACATAGAATGAGTAGTATAAAAAATGTTGATGAAATACTTGTATTAGAAAATGGTAAATTAGTTGAAAGAGGAAATAATGAAACATTACTAAGAAAAGATGGATTATACAGTAGATTGCTTAATTTATATGAAACTGCAAATGATTGGAGGGTTTCAAATGAAGAATTATTATAAAAAGATTTACGCTTTATCAGAACAGGGTGCAAAGAATTTAACTAAAGCTACTTTTTTTTGTTTTTTAACATATTTCATTAATTTAGCTATAATATTTATTTTAATGACACTGCTTAATCAATTGATTTTAGGAAATGTAGTTAGCCCATTGAAATATATACTTATCGCTGTATTAACCTTAACATTAATGTATATATTATTATCAAAAGAATATGTTAGTTTATATAATGCAACATATAAAGAATCAGCAAATTTAAGAAAGGAAATTTCTAAAACTTTAGCAGATATTCCTATTGCCTATTTCTCAAAGCATGATTTATCGGATTTATCTCAAACTATTATGTCAGATGTACAGGCAATTGAGCATGCTATGAGTCATGCTATTCCAAAAGTTGTTGGTATATGGTTATTCTTTCCTGTTATGGGATTAATGATGTTAATCGGAAATTGGGAATTGGGACTAGCTGTTATTATTCCAACTCTTTTAAGCTTTATAATATTACCATTAAATAAGAAAAGAATAAATTCAGGAGATAGTAAATATTTTAAGGTGCTTAGAGATAATTCTGAATTATTTCAAGAAACTATTGAATTACAACAAGAAATTAGTAGTTTTAATAAATCGGAAAAAATAAAAAAAGAATTATATAAAAAAATGGAAGAAAGCGAAAAAATTCATTTTAGAGTTGAATTGGGATTAATTTCAGTTATTAGTTTATCATCACTTTTTTCATATATAAGTGTTGCTGTGGTAATAGCAGTTGGAATCTATCTTTTAATTAATAATCAAATTAGTCTTTTATACTTAATAGGATATATTATATCATCTATAAAAATAAAAGAATTACTTGATATTTCTAAAGAGGGATTAATGGAAATGTTTTATATAGAACCTGCAATTAAAAGGATTAAACAAATTAAAAATGAAATTATTCAAGAGGTAAATCACACAAAATTTTCTAATTATGATATAGAATTTAAGAATGTATCATTTTCTTATGATTCAAATACTCAAATATTGAAGGATATAAGTTTTATAGCAAAGCAGGGAGAAGTTACGGCTATTGTTGGTGCATCAGGATCAGGTAAAACATCTATATTAAGATTAGTATCAAGACTTTATGATTATGATGATGGGCATATTTTAATTGATGGTAAAGATATTAAAAATGTCTCAACAGATTCTTTATTTAAAAATATATCTATAGTTTTCCAGGATGTAACTTTATTTAATACAAGCATATTAGAAAACATTCGTTTAGGTAAGGAATCAGCTACAGATGAAGAAGTTAAAAGGGCAGCAGAACTTGCAAATTGTATGGATTTTATTGATAAATTACCAAATGGATTTAATACTTTTATTGGTGAAAATGGTGCAGAGTTATCAGGTGGAGAAAGACAAAGACTTTCTATTGCTAGAGCTTTCTTAAAGAATGCACCAATATTGATATTAGATGAAATATCATCGAGTCTTGATGTAGATAATGAAAAGAAAATTCAAGATAGTTTAAATAAATTAATAAAAGATAAAACTGTCATAATTATTTCACATAGATTGAAATCAATTGAGAATGTAAATAAAATAGTTGTTATTGACAATGGATATGTTGAAAATGTAGGAAATCATGAAGAACTTATAGAAACTTCAAAAGTTTATAAAAATTTGATTCAAAAAACAAAATTAGCAGATGAATTTAATTATTAGGAGAATTAATATGAAAAAAAATAATTTAAAAATTAAAGATTTAGTAACAATAGGAGTATTTATTGTTATTTATACCGTTATTATGTTTTCGGTTGGAATGATTGGACTAGTACCAATTTTATTTCTAATTTACCCAACTATACTTGGTATTGTATCAGGTACAATAATTATGTTGTTTATGGCAAAAGTCCAAAAACCTTGGTCATTATTTATACTTGGAGTATTTTCTCCATTTCTTATGTTTGCATTAGGGCATACTTACGTAATTGCAGTACATGCACTTATTGTAATGCTTATAGCTGAAGGTGTAAGAAGAATAGGGAATTACAGCTCATTTAAATATAATATGTTTGCTTTTGCTATTTTTAATACATGGATTTGTGGTTCACTTATGCAAATGCTTTTGGCAAAAGAAAAATATATTGAACTTTCTATGATGATGGGTAAAGAATATGTTGATAACTTAGAAAGATTAATTACATATCCACATATGTTATTAGTTTATTTAGGAGCAATTATTGGAGGAATAATAGGTGCATATATTGGAAAGGTATTCCTTAAAAGACATTTTGAAAAAGCAGGTATTATTTAATGTATTTTATTAAGGCTAACAGATTAAATCCAAATCCTATAACGAAGTTTTTCGTTGTAGGATTATTAGGTATTATAATTTTAAATTCAATAAATCATTATTTTGAATGGGCAATTATATTTGTTATTTCATTTATGTATTTAATAAATGGATTAAAAAGAGATGCAATGAAAAATATAATTGTATTTGGTATTTTATTTTTTGCACCTAGCTTTGAAATTTTGGCTAAATTACCATTTATAGTAAAGCTTATATTTTCATTATTATTTGTACTTCGTATGTTTTATATCCCATTTTCTGCTGGTAAATTTTTAATTAAAACATCTGATGTAGGGAGTATTATTTCTTCTATGGATTGTTTAAAAATTCCAAATACAATATCTATACCAGTAGCAGTAATGTTTAGATTTTTTCCATCATTTGTTGAAGAAAGAAATAATATAAAAATGGCTATGAGAATAAGAGGAATAAAAATTAAAAATCCAATTAAATATTTGGAGTATGTGGCTGTCCCTTTACTTATTATTTCATCAAATATAGCAGATGATATATCAAAATCTGCTGAAACAAAATGTATTGCTAATCCTATTAAAAAGACAAGATATATTAGTATAAGTGTAAATCCAATTGATTTCATTTATGTAATTACAATAATACTTTTAGTGATTGGAGGATTATTATGGTAAAATTAGAAAATTTATCTTTGTTATATGGAGAAGAAAATAAAGTATTAAATGATATTTCAATTAATATAGCTAGCGGAGAATGTGTTTTATTAACTGGAGAAAGTGGTAGTGGGAAATCATCTATTATTAATTCTATTAATGGATTGGCTTTTGAATATGAAAATGCTCATATTAATGGAAGTATAAAAATAAATGGACAGGAAATAAAAAATATAGAGCTTTATAAAATCTCATTATTGATATCTAGTGTTTTTCAAAATCCTAAAACACATTTTTTCAATATTAATACAACATTAGAATTATTATTTTATCTTGAAAATATAGGTCTTGATAGGGAAGAAATGGAAATCCGTATGAAAAATATGTTAGAAATTTTCCCTATAGAACATTTATTAGGACGAAATATTTTTGAATTATCTGGTGGAGAAAAACAAGTTTTATGTATTGCATCTTGCTATATTTCAGGATGTAAAATAATAGTTCTTGACGAACCATCATCTAATTTAGATTATAAATATATTAATGTATTAAAAGAAATGTTAAAAATTTTGAAAAATAAAGGGATAACTCTTATTATTGCAGAGCATAGAATTTATTATTTAATGGATATAGTAGACAGTGTAATTTTTATTAAAGATGGAAGAGTAGAAAAAGTTTTTACTAAAAATGAATTTTTATCATTATCAAATGAACAATTGATAAAATGGGGAATTAGAGCAATTAATAAACCTATTTTGAAAAAAGTTGAAAAATATGGTAATAATGATTTAGTAATTAAAAAGCTTATGGTTAATTTTAAAGATAAAAGTGTATTAAAAATTGAAGATATTTCTTTTAGTTTAGGAAATATTTATGGAATTATAGGTAAGAATGGAAGTGGAAAATCTACATTTTTACGTGTTATAACAGGTCTTGAAGATAAAGAAAAAAGCGATATATTATTTCAAAACATTCCTTTAAGTAAAAAAGATAGATTGAAAGATTCAGCACTTGTTATGCAGGATGTTAATCATCAACTTTTTACAGATTCTGTTGAAGAAGAGATGAGGTTAGGTGTTAAAAATTTAAGTCAGGATAAAATTAATCAAGTATTGTCAGAACTTGGAATTATAGAATTAAAAGATAGACATCCTATGAGCCTATCAGGAGGTCAAAAGCAAAGAGTAGCAATAGCTTCTGTTTTATGTAAAAATTCTAAATTTATATTTTTTGATGAACCTACAAGTGGAATGGATTACAAAAATATGTTAAAAATTTCAAAATTAATAAAAAAAATGAAAACAGAAAATAATATAATATTTATTGTTTCACATGATATAGAATTTTTAAATGAAACAACAGATCAAATTATCTGCATAGAAGATTTTAAAATTTATAATGAGTAAATAAAAATGGAGAGATATTATCTCTCCGTTTCTATTCTACAGTAACTGATTTTGCAAGATTTCTAGGTTTATCTACATCATATCCATTTTCAAAAGAAGTGTAATATGCCAAATATTGTAAACTTATAGCTGCAAGAAATGGTGTTAATAATGTTCCTGTTGAATTTATTTGTATAACATCATCTACTACATCTGATATTAAGCTATTTTTATTACAAACACCTATTACATAAGCACCTCTAGCTTTAACCTCTTTAATATTAGAAATAACTTTTTCGTCCATATCTAAATTTGTTGAAATTGCAACAACTAAAACTCCGTTTTCAATAAGAGCAATACTTCCGTGTTTTAGTTCTCCAGAAGGAATAGCTTCTGTATGAATATAGTTAATTTCTTTCATTTTTAAACTACCTTCTCTAGCAACTTTCTCATCTATTCCTCTTCCTATGTAAAATCCATTTTTCATGTCTTTTATTTTTATAGAAATATTATGAATCTTATGTTTGTCTTTAATTAATGTTAATATATTTTCTTTAAGTAATAAAATATCAGAAATATATTGTAAATATTTATTTTCTTCTAATTTATTTATTGCTTTCCCTATAAATAACGATAGTAGATATAGTATTAATACTTGTGAACTATATGCTTTTGTAGATGCAACTGATATTTCAGGTCCTGCAAGAGTGTATATAACATTTTCTGATTCTCTTGTTATTGTTGAACCTAAAACATTTGATATTGCTAATATTTTAGCACCTTTTTCTTTAGCATATTTCATAGACATTAAAGTATCTATTGTTTCCCCTGACTGACTTATAAATATAGCTAATGTTTTATCTGTTATTTTAGGATTATTATATCTAAACTCAGAAGCTATATCAGTAAATACATCTATATCTAATATTTCTTTCATAAAATATTGTCCTTGTAATCCTGCATAGTATGCAGTTCCACAACCAATTATATATATTTTATCTATATTGTTAAAGTTTATAGTTTGCAACTTTTCAGTAAAGTTTATATTTTTTCTTTATCTACATAAACATTTAAGATTTTATCTATTATTTCAGGCTGTTCTTCAATTTCTTTTATCATAAAATGGTCATAACCACCTTTTGTAGCTTGTTCAAATGACCAATCTATTTTTTTAATTTCTCTTTCAATAATATTTTCATCTTTATCATATATAGTTACATTATCTTTAGATAGTATCACTATATCTTGATCTTCAAGATAAATAACCTTATTTGTATATTTTAAAATAGCAGAAACATCAGATGCTACAAAATTTTGATTTTCACCTATACCAACTATTAATGGACTATGATTTCTACAACATATCATTTTATCTGGAAAATCTTTATGAATTAATGCAAAAGCATATGTTCCTCTTATTTTACTTAATACTTTTTTTAGAGTAGAGTATAAATCACCATCAAATAATTTTGAAAATAATTGAACTACCACCTCTGAGTCTGTATCTGAACTAAATTTTACACCATCTTTTATTAGTTCTTTTTTTAATTCATCATAATTTTCTATAATACCATTATGAATAAGTGCTGCATCTCTTTTTTCACTGTAGTGAGGATGAGCATTATTATCAGTTGGAATACCATGCGTTGCCCATCTAGTATGTCCAATACCTAAGGAAGAGAGTACATTTAAGTTTTTCATATGATTTTTTAAATTATCAAGCTTTCCTTCTTTTTTTTCTATTTGAATCCCATTTTCAGTTATGAAAGCAATTCCCGTTGAATCATAACCTCTGTATTCAACTTTTTCAAGTCCTTCTAGCAGTATATCTACTGCATTTGATTTACTTCCAGAATATCCAATTATTCCACACATAAAAACCTCCTATGAATTATAAAATTGGAGATTGTTACTATTACTTATTTGTTCCACAAATCACTTTGTGTTTTTGTTAGTAATGGTTGTAACCACCTTTGGAATATCCGCCGAAATTTCGATAATTCCAATCCTCGTCAACTTAAAAAAGTTCTGGCGCTTTTTAAATATTAATCTCCTTGGATATGATTATATTATAATTTAATTTATTTATCAAGTGTTAAATCAAGTTAAATAATTAGCTATATACATAATATAAAACATGTAGTAAATACAGTATTTACGTGTAATTAAAAGTAAAAGGTATGTTTCCTAAATTAACTAGGAAACACACCTTTTATAATCTTGAATTTAATTTTTCTTGTGTGTAGAATAGATAAGTATTATTTCTAATCTCATCTAATGTATATTCTTTTATTATCTCTCCATTTTCATATACAATATTTAAAATAGAGTTTTGATGATAATTATTTTCATCTAAATATGAAATTTTTATAGTTTGTAATTCTCCGTTTTCTTTTTTTATTAAATCTAATCTACCTTTTTTACTTACTTTTCCTTTATCAGTAATAGGATCTTTATAAACATCAACTAATTTATTATTTATTTTTACACAACTACATTTCATTGCAAATTTGTGAGTATCTCTATTTATACTTGATTGTTTGTTCCCTTGAAGAAGAGAACCACCACAACCAAAAGATATATTTTCAGCAGAATATCCATTTTCTTTTATTGCCTTTAAGATATCCCAAACATTATCTTCATATATTCCGTCACCTTGTATTATTCTAATATTATTTAGTACTTTATAACCTTTTGAATTAATTGTAACACCAAAATTTTCTTCAACAATTTTTAAAGTGAATAAAATATTTGTAATAGGGTCACCACTATCAGGTCTTATTACTATTGTTCCATTTCTTTTTAATATTTCATCTTTTAATTCTTTAGAAAAAATATTTTCTATAGCATTGTAGTAATTATAGCTATCACTTACAATAGAAACTAGTCCTGTAGGAAATTTATCTAACATATTTTTATATGCTTCTTTTTCATTATTTCTTGTCCAAGATGTCATAGTACTATGTTCAGAAGCTGGAATAGAGTAGCCTGGCATATTACAATCATAGTATTTTCTAGCGAAAATAATTGATTTAAGCGTATCTGTGCCTTTGAAATTAGTAAGATGAGCTAATCCTCCAAGACCAGCACTTTCTTCGCTTGAAACACCTCTATATCCAAAATCATGTAATTTAAAATCAATTTCTTCATCATGTTTATCAGATGTTAATTCTAAATAGTATGATATTATCTGTCTAATCTTATATGAATAAGTTGCTACAGTAATTGGATACCAAATTTTAAGAAGTAATGTTTCAAACCAACTTACTATCCAAGGAACTTTACTATCAGTAGATTCAACCGTAACTAAAACATTGTGGTTTTTAATTATTGCTCCCTCAGGTACAGCTCTAATTCTTAGTGGTAATTTACCGTCTAATTCTTTTACAATATATTCCCAACCCTCTCTATTGAAAGGTAAACCATGAAGAGTAATAATTTCATTAGCTTCTTCTACCATTTCCATTGTAATTCTTTGGCTTAAATATTTTTTTAAGTAGTATTGAAGTCCAAAAAATTTTGTATATCCATATAATCCACCACGACTTTCAATATAATCGTGTATATAAGTTGTGTTTTCTGGGTATTGCAAAAAATGTGATGACTTGTATGAATCAGTCATTAATATAATATTTTCCATTGTTTTCTCCTTTTAAATATTGTAAATATCAATATTTTCAGTAGATAACTCAGATAGTTTATTCATATATTTTTTTGAAGTATTTTCATCTGTTAATAGAATAAGTATATCTGAATCTTTTAGTATAGTATCTCCTTTTGGAATAAATTGAGGACTACCGGATCTCTCAATTCCAATAATTAATAAATTTGGAGGCCACTTAATATCTTTAATCATTTTATTTGATAATTTAGAATCTGAAATAACTGGTATTTTTATTGTAACTATTTTCTCATTTTTTTCAATAGATTGAGATTTTTTATCATCTCCTTTAAACATATGTTCAAATAGTTCTTCATAAACTGAATTATGTTTAAGTAATTCAGAAAAAGCATATGTAAGAGTAGAAGTAATAACTAATGAAAACAGATTAGAAAAGTTTCCTGTCATTTCAAGTATTAATATTATTCCTGTTATAGGAGTTCTTACAACCGCTGTAAAGTATGAAGTCATAGCAATTAATACAAATAATGTTATATATTCTTCTGAAAAATTAAATGTGTGGACTAAAAATAATCCGTAAATTTT
This sequence comes from Streptobacillus ratti, assembly GCF_001891165.1. Lineage (NCBI taxonomy): Bacteria > Fusobacteriati > Fusobacteriota > Fusobacteriia > Fusobacteriales > Leptotrichiaceae > Streptobacillus > Streptobacillus ratti. The sequence goes on from NZ_LKKW01000001.1 coordinate 94,231, forward strand.
ACCAACTAATGCTCCAATTACTAATAAGGGTAAAAATATCCCACCAGGAGCTCCAGTAGAGTATGAAATCATAGTAAATAAGAACTTACCTACTAAAATAAGACCAAGAAGTCTAATTGTTGAATTGTAATCTAATAAATGTTCTATTAAATGATGTCCACCACCCGTAATATCAGGTAAAAAATATATCATTAATAGAGAAAATATAGCGATAATTGATATCTTAGTATATTTACTTAATTTAATATTTGAATATATATCTTTAAATTTAATAATAGAATAGTTAAATGTAGATGCAAGTAAAACCATTATAAAGCATAAAATAGAAATTAGAATTAAATGTAATAATATTTCCTTTAATTCAAAATTTACAGGTGATATAAAACTAAAAGACTCAAACGCAAGTTGAGGACCTAATAAAAATTTTGAAATTAAATTTGCAAATAATGATGCAATTAAAACACATATTAATAATATTGGTGAAAAAAATTTATGTAATTCCTCTATTGCAAAAATAGAACCTGCAAGTGGAGCATTAAAAGCTGCAGCTAAACCTGCACTTGCACCACATGTAATTAAATATTTTTCTTCAACCTCAGTTCTTTTACTTATTTCATTTACACCTTGCCCTACTAAAGATCCTAGATGTATTGATGGACCTTCTCTTCCAAGTGAAAAACCTATGAATATAGTTAATAGACCAGAAAAAAACTTTGTAATTAATTCTGGCAACCAATTAAATTTTACTTTTTTTTGTATTAATCCCATAACTTGAGGAATACCACTTCCAGAAATAAGTGGATATTTACTTAAGGTATATTGAATAATTATTGCTGTTAATATAAATACAATAATTATTAAAGGTAATAAAGGATTAATATTTTTTTCTATTAAATCATTTCTAAATATTGTAATTTTACTAAGTAAAAGAGTATATAAAGATACTATGATACCAGTAATTAAACCAGTTATTATTGAATAAAATATTAGTTTTAATCGTATTTTTCTGGAATGAAAATTAACAAATGATTTGATTGTTTCAAATATTCCTTCTTTTTTCATAAAATACCTTTCTGATAAAAATGGTGGAAGTGACGAGAATCGAACTCGTGTCCAAAATAAAAGCTAAGCATAAAATTCTACAAGTTTATTTCATTTAAGTTTTTAACAAATAAATATTAAATGAACAAAATTTTATTTGCGAGATTATATAATTTCCTAATTAAACATAATCATATTAATTAGTAAGCCATTAAAAATGACGTTACTAGTTGTATAATGGCACTACAAATAATAACGTTAGCTGAACTAAGCAGCTAAAGCAAAATTGTTTTTTCCAATTATTTTTAATGGTGTTTTAAGAGTAGACCATCTCTACTTGCTAATTACGCCCTTTTTATCCTGTCAAAACCAAAACACTCCCACATTAATGTAATTATATCACATTTTTTTATTTTTTTTCAATTATTAATTAAATTTGAATTGAATAAGATCTATGGTATTAAATATTTTTACTGTTTCTGTGTTAGAAAGTCCTAAAATAAGTATTGAAGAATTTATATCTTCTATAAATTTAGTTTTATCAATAGTTGTAAAGATAGAAGAGTATTTTTTTATATATCTCTTTTTATCTAGTATAATTGATAAGATATAAGCATCTAGTTGATAGTTATATTTCTTTGTTTTTTCAGATAAATCCTCAATTATTTCAAAAGCCTTAGAATAATTTTTAGTAAGCATATTTAAAATAAATTCATTTTTTAATATTAATTCGTTTTTTATATCAAAAAACTTATCAACCTCTTTATGTAAAAGCTTCATCATACTTATGTTATTTAAATGATAATTAGAAAAAATTCTGTTATATAACGCATTTAAATATATTGAATTATTTTTTTCAACCTTTATTTTACTAGCATAAAAATCAGCAAGTTCAAATATTTTATTTTTAAAAAATATATTTGAAACTTCAATAAAGAATAAGTCTTCTTTATTTTGAGATTTAATAATTTCAAATATTTTATTTAAATCTTCCTGATGCTTAGGTTTATAAGTATCTAAAGCAAAGAAAAGTTGAATTATATATGAAAAATTATTATTAACAATATCATTATATGTCAGAAATTTTAATAATTTAATTTTTTTATCATGCAAATCATTTTTATCATATAAATTAAGTAATTCTGTTATGATAAATCTTTTAATGTCATCTTGTTCAATTTCTATACTTTTGTCTATCAAATCTAGGGAAATTTCTTCTATAGTTTGATCATAAATAATTAATTCTAAAGTTTTAATAAATTCTTTTAGTTCTTTTTTCATATATACACCTCAGTAAAAGTATACATAGAAGAGGTAATATTGTCAATACATGGAAAAAAAAGAAATATTATGTTAAAATACTTGTAAGACTATAATATAAAGGAGAAACATGTTAGTAAAATATTTTTATATTTTAATTATTTCTGCAATTCCCTTTATTGAATTAAGGGGAGCTATTCCAGTATCTCAAATATTGGGATTGCCTTTATTATCATCTATAGTTGTATCTATAATAGGAAATATTTTGCCAATTCCTTTTGTATATTTTTTTGCTCAAAAAGTACTTGAATTAGGAAAAGAGAATAAATATATTGGTAAATTATTTAAGACTATTTTAGATAAAGGGCATAAAGCTGGAGAAAAAATAACCTCTAAAAGTAAAAATGGATTTTTTTTAGCATTACTTTTATTTGTTGCAATTCCTTTACCAGGAACAGGAGCATATAGTGGTATGTTGGCAGCTTCATTACTTGATATAGATTTTAAAAAAAGTTTTTTTTCAATTTTTTTAGGGATAATTATTGCAGGTTTTATCGTAACAATAATAACATATTTTTTTAGTGCTACGATATAGTAAATACTCTATTAAATCATAGATTTAGTGGAGTATTTTTTATTAAAATAAAAAAAATAAAAAATGAATAAATATTAATTTAAAACTTGACATATTTATAAAATGAGGGTATATTACTCTTAAAGAAATGAGGTGAAAATGAGGGGGATATTTAAAGGAAGTAATAAATCATTAATTCAAAGTAATGATGAAAAGGAAATTGAGGAAAAATTTAAAATAAAAACCGATATAATAAATAAAATTTTTGATGAATTTAATAAAAAAAATGAAATTTTTGAAAAAGAAACTTTAGAAGATTATAATAAAATTTTTAGTTTAAAAGATGAAATAAAAATAAAATTTTTAATAACAAATAAAAAAGAAAAAAATTTTGAATCAATGATAAAAAGGTATAAGTTTGAAGAAGATGTTCAAGTTATTGCAACAGCATATTTAAAATTAGATAAAAATGAAAGAGAGGAAATTGAAAAAAGATTTTTTATTCTTGAATACTCAAAAGACAGTTTAATAAACAAGGTAAAAGTAAAATTTGTTAAAGATGAAAGATATAAAAAGGAAATTGAAATACTTAAAAATTACGCTTATTTAAATAATTTATATATAAATTATTTACCTTTACACATTTTTGATAGTATGTATCTTATAAAAATAGTTTCAATTTACGATAATATTGATTTATATGATTTACATAATGATAAAGATATAGATTTAAATTTTGATTTTAAAGAATATAACGAAAAGGTAAAAATCAATTATGAAATTTTTTGGAATATAGAAAAAATAAATTATTTTTCTAATAAAAAAATAAGACCAACTGAAAAAAATATATATTTTGAATATATATTTAATTTAGATAAAGATTCAAAATATTTAGTTGCTGATACTGAGAAAAATATTTATGGCGTTATTAACACAGGTTATATATTAAAAATTTGGACAACTAGTTCAGAATATAAATTATGGAATTTAATTAAAATAAATTCTGTGGAAAGGGAGGTATTGTTTTCAAATAATATTAATTATGGTTATTTAAAAGTTTTAAACAGGAATTGTATTGAAAATATTATTTTTTCAAATACATTTCTTAGAGAGAGTATTGATGGTTTTAATTTTAAAGATAATATTTTAGGAAAGGAGGAATTTTTTTTGGAAATAATATTTAGTAATAAATGTTTTGCTAAAATTGATACAATTAATTATGTAAAACAAATATTTAAAGAATTATTTCCTGAAAAAAATATTAATATATGTCAAAGTCAATACTAGAAAGAAAAATACCTTATTTCTATAATTACGTATGGTTTGCTCTTTATGATTGTATAAGAAAATATGGCTTATATGATGGTTATGTTAAGCTTTTAAAAACTTTAAAGACAGATAGCAGTACATTTTTTTCTACAATGCAATTTGTTTCAGCATATATGAATGATTATGATAAGTATGTTGCAAGTTTAAATCCAGATTTTTATGATTTTTTAGACGTAAATGAATTAACAGAAGATGAAAGAAATGTAGTATTTATTTTAGCTGCTTCCATGGATTTAAGAGTTAATAAACCTATATTCGAACAAATTTACGAATATATTATTAATGATTTGAAATTAAAGGGAGAATATAAAGAAATAATTGCAAAATATATTTTGAAATTTAGAATAACAAAAAATTTAGATTATGTATTACCAAATATGATAAATGAAGTTTTTTCAAAAAATATTTTTTATAAAAACATAAATAATCATAAATATGTAATATATGTAACTGATAAATTTAATTTTGAAAAAAGCCAATTTATTTCTATTATAGAAAAGTATTTTTTAGAAGAGGGTGAAAAAATTGAAGTGTACTGGGGAAAACATTTTACAGTACTTGATCATGGGAAAGTTGCAAAAATAGATAAAAATGTATTTTTTTAATTAGGGAGGGGATATTATTTTTAATTTTAGTGTATTAATAGAAAATAAAGATGAAAAAATAGTACTTGAAAAGTCTGAAATATTTGATTTGAAATATAATTTTAAATCACGTAATGACAGTCTTATTGTTGGAGATAAGGGATTATCAATTACTTTAGGAATAAAGTTTTTAAATGATCCAAATGATAGTAAAATTAGAGAAAAAAGTAAAAAAGTTTTAGAAAGTATTTTAGAATGGGTATCTCAAAAACATGATTACAGGAAGTTAATAATAGAAGAAATTTTAACTGAAGATGAAAAAATTATTTACATTTTTAATAATATTTATATTGATGAAATGATAAAAAAATATAATGTAGAAAATATAGGAGAATATACAATATTATTAAAACAAAATTTATTAGAAAAAAATAAAATTGAGATAAAAAAGGAGAAATAATATGGAAACTTTAATTTTAAAATTAGATAATTTAACATTAAGAAATATATTTGTACACGATTTTAAATCATTTAGTAAATATAATGAAAATAGTGAGGATATAATAATATTTTCTTGTGAAAGTAAATATGAAGAAGAGTTATTAAATATTTTAGATAAAAAAGAAATTAAATATAATATTAGTGGTTTTGAAACTAGAGAATTTAGAGGTATAGTTAAAGAAATTTTAGTTGAAACATTAGATGAATCAACTTTAATTGTAAGATTAAGTGGAGTAGATGAAAGTGTAAAACTTAAATTAAATAAAAAACTAGTTAGACTTTATCAAGATACAACATTACCAGTAAAGAAAGTTATTGAGGATATTTTGAAAGATTATGGAATGGACTATCATATATCAAAAAATATAGATATGGAAATAGGAAGAGTATATTATCAGTATAATGAAGATGATTGGGCATTTTTAGTACGAATTTTATCGGATATTAATGAAAGAATTTTTATTAATAAAGATGGCATAATTATAATAGGGGAAGAAAAATTATCGGAGGAAGAAGAGGTTGCGTAAAGTTACTGTTATCAATAGAAATGGAAATAAATTGATAAAATTTATGGATAATAAAATTCATTCATTAGGGAAAATTTTTAAATATAAAGATGAACAATTTATAGTAAATGAATCTAAAATAGAATTAAAAAATAATATGTTTTTTTGTACAGTAGAATGTTCTAAAATAGGAGAATATAAATTAAGAACAATTAAAAATACAAATATAACAGGTAGTTCTTTAATGGGAAAAGTCGTTAAGATATTTTCAAGAGATGAAAAAGCATATATGAATGTTGATTTTAGTGAATTTTTAAAAGAAAAGTATGGAAATGTACAAACTTTTGGAAAAAATTATGTAGATATACCTTATAAAACTTTTTATTCACAATCAAATACAGGGCTTTTCCCTACACCAGAAATAAATGATGTGGTTGATGTGGTATTTATTGATGAAAATGAAAATAATATGAAAGTGTCATGGTGCTTGGAAAATGAAAATAGTTCAAGATTTAATGATGGAGAAAAAAGAAATTATTTGAATAAAGAAATAGATTTTAACATTAATAAAGACAGGGTATATATTAATTTTAAAAATAAAATGGAAATATTGACTACAAATTTTGTTTTAAATTCAAAAGATATAGTGATTTCAGCTAAAGAAAAATTAGGAATAGCTTCAGAATTGGATATTTCAGTTGAAGCAAATGATGATTTACAAATTTTTGGTAATGAATTAGAGTTAAGAAGTAAATCTAAAAATTTAAGTATAGTAAGTGAGGGGAATTTACTTTTAAAAGGGAAACAAATTCATAATGATTAAGTTAAAAGGGGGATAAATGGAATTAAAAAAATTTGAAGATATAGATATTACTCAAGAACTTTCAAATTTTTTTGATAAATTAGCAGAAGTATTTTTGCTTAAGAAATATAATGAAATTGATGATACAAATTTTGGAAGATATAAGTTAAGTAAATTAAAAATTGAAGAAAAATTTCCAAATACTGATTTTGATTTCTTAGTTTATACAAAAGAAGGTTATCTTATGCAAGATGAATTAATAATAATTACCTTTAAAGATTTAATGAAAGAATTAAATACTTTAATAGAAGAATTTGAAAATCAAGAAATATACATAGAAAAAAATATAAAGTATTTAAGTAAATATAATGAAGTTGATTTTAAGGATATTAAATCTAAAAATCCAAATTTAGTAAACATAAATGATTATAGATCTAAAAATATAAAAATTACTTTAGGGGGTATATTATCTACAGCTCATGTTTTTGGAAGTAAGAGGTTGACTGACTTTTTTAAAAATAGAAAATATATCTATCTTGATGAAAATAATGTTCCAATTACAGAATATTTTAAACAATTAGAATTAATTGATGTATCCAAACTTTTTAAGAAAAAAGATGAGGAAATAGAAGTAGTAGTGCCAATAGAAAATAATAAAGATGATAAAATTATCAAAGAATTATCAGAAAAAGATAAAAAAGATTTTTTTGGGCAAGATAGTAAATCTGATATATCATCTATATTAGATAAATTAAAAGATCCTGATATTATTAAGGGCATAATAGAGCTTAAAAAAAATTCTAAAAAGAATAATGAAGTAAAAGGAAATGAAAAAAACAATAATAATAAAAGTAAAAATAGTGGGAGTAATAATAGTAATATCAGTAATAATGTCTCTACTAAATCAAATGAAAATACATCTAAAAAAATTGTTAAAAGTAATGATAAAATAAATAATCTACTTAGAGAAAAATATAATTCTAATAAATACAAGGAAAATGCAAGTAAATATGTTGAAAATACAACAAATAGAACCATTTCAGAAAAAGATGAAGAAGATATAAATAACATACTTAATATGTATGAGGAACAAACTAAAGATAAAAATGGTGTAGGAGATACAATAAAACAAAAAGGATATGATTATTTTAGAGATGTATCCAAGAAAAAAGAAAAACTACATACTGAAGATATGATATATTTAATACTTAAAAATAATAGGGGGAATGAATTAGATATATTGGAAAAAAGTTTAGGGGGTTATAGCTGTAGATACATTAAAGAAAGTTTTGTACATAAAATTAAATCTGTTTCAAAAAATATATTTTTATCCAAGATAAGTAATTTGATAAATATGAATTTAAAAAATATTGGAATTAATTATGAGGTTGATTTATCAGATTACAATTATCTAAATTATGGGAAAAAGGATATTGATGATATTTCTTTAAAAGGGGATAAGAGAATACTAGATTATATTAAATTAAATAATTTAGTTAAATCTAGTTTCTCTGTTGACTCTAAAGGTATTAGGATATATCCTAGAAGTAGAAGATTATTTGATAATATATTGATAAAATATATTAAAAATAGGATAAGGTACAAAAAGAGTAATTTTGATGGTATAGATTTGAAAGATTTAAATCTTTCCAGAAATACCCTTATTTCTTTAGATGAATTAACTTTTGGATTATCAGAAGAAGAATATAATTTAATTGATCAGATAGGAAATGAATTAAATATTACAAAGTTAATTATTTACTTACTTAAGAATAAATTTAGATATAGTAAAAAAATACTTGAAAATATAAATTCTAATATCAATAAGACATATGATGAATATATGAGAGATAATAGTAAAGAATCGGATAAAAATAGTATTAAAGGACTTTTTCCTACAAAAATAAGTTTAGAAAAGCATTGTGAATTGAAAGGGATAAGAGGTATTTATTTTTTCTATAAATCATTTTATGATGAAGAAAATAATAAAATTTTAAATTCAGAAACAATTGCTACAACAAGTGTGATTGTTAAATGTAATCAATGCCCAACACCAAGTAAATTTATTGCAGGGTCAGTAAATACATTTGTTAAGGGCGATATGGTATTAACAGATAAAGATAAATTAATAACTCCATTTGCAACTTGTCCAATTACAAAAGTTTGTAATATTAATATTATAGGAAGTAGTTGGACTCCAGTTTCAAACTTAAAATATGGTTCTAATAATGCTTTATTATTAACTTCCAAAATTAATTGTAGCTTTGGTGGAACTATAAGTTTAGAATCAACGACTATTAAAAATGTTTTAAACTCAAGTATAGAAACTGTTGAAAATAAGGAGAAAACTGATATTAAGATTAATTCCCCTTTTAAAACAAAAGATGAACTTATTGATTTTTTAGATAAAAGAGTAATTTCTTTTAAATTAATAAATGATTTATATGATTTAAAAGATAACAGAATTAAATTTGTTAAAAATTTAAATACATATATTAATGAGATGAAAAAGATATTATCTGTATATTTATCTCCTAAATATGTTGATAAGAAAATTACATATAATCTAGCAATTTATGATAATGAAAAAATTATTGATACATCAGATATTATGGATGTTATAAAAGAGTACTTTAATTCATTTATTAATAGAGGTGTAAACACTAAAGGATATGAAATTTTCAAAAAATATAGAAAAAATATAAATGGTAATAAATTTTTAGAAGAATATTTAAAATCTAAGGATAGTATTAGTGCTACATATGATTATGAAATTAATAAAAGTAAAAATGAACCTATTTGGATAAAATATTTATTAAAGGAATATAATAGATATAAATTTAGAAAAAGAAATATAAGGCTGAATGAAGAATTTAAAAGAAAAGTTGTTATGTATCATAAAATAGGAGGAGGAATAGATGCAAATAGTCAAACTCCTTGGTGTTCTTCTTTTGTAAATTGGATTTTAGATATTTCTGGTATAGGAAGCTTTAAAACAGCATCATCACAAAAAATGATAAATAAACTTAAAAGAATTGATAAGCCTTTGTATGGTTCTATATTAATTTTTACAAAATATAATAAAAATAATGAATCTACAGGACATGGTCATATTACATTTTTAATGGATATTACAGATGATAAAAAACAATATATTTGTTTAGGGGGAAATCAAGAAAGAGAAATAAAATATAGTAAATATTATGTGGATAAGAAAATGGGAATTAAAGGAGGATATTTTAAACTTAATGGAATATTTTGGCCTCCGGATTATCCATATGATAAAATTGAGGAAATAAAATAGGGGGAAAAATGAAAAAAATATTACTATTTTTTATTGCAACAACATTAGTTTTAGCAAATAGTAATTCAACTACTAATACTAGTGAGGAAATAAAAAAATTAAAAGAACAAATAGAGAATTTAAAAGAAGAAATAGAAAATAGAGATAATTTAAAATATGATGGACTAGATGCTAATGTAAAGAAAGAAATAGATGAATACGCATTAAATATGTCTCAAAAAATAGATATTTTAAAAGATAAAATGAAAACTAGGTATAAACTAGGTAATTTCACAACTGCTGGAGAAAGCTTTTTAGAAAGCCTTGAAGATGATGATAGTAAATTTAGATTTGGAATTATCAATAAATCTATTTTAAATAAAACTTCTCATAAAAATAATACAGACTTATTTTTTATTAAAAATATTAATAATGATGGCAATATATTTGGTGTTGGAGTATATGGTGGATATAGTAATAGCAAGTATAAAAAATATACTAATAAAGATTTGCATGGCTTAGATGTTGGAGTTATTTTAGAGGGAGAATTTCCAGAATATGGTTTAAAAGTAATATCTATGAATGAATTTAATAAAGATTTTAAAATAAATGAAGATTATGTGTCTAATTCAATTGTAGGTGGATTGGGTATTACATATAAGAAGCAATTTGGCTCTTTATTTTATGTAGAACCTATGGGATTTATGCTATATGGTAGTAACATAAATACAAATTTAAGATTTAATGACACAAATGTAAATATAAAAAATAATTTTATGTATAATATAGGAACTAATTTAAAATTAGGTTTAGAAAATGAGATTAGAAATAATTTATATAATTTCTATATAGAAACATCTTTTGATAAAAAAATTAAAAAAGATAATAACTTAATTTTTAAATTTAAAGATAAAGAAAGATATTCAACTGTACCTTTAGAAAATGATATTAATCTTGATTTAGGTTTAGGCTTTGACATCTTATTAAATAAAGAACATAGATTTCATATAGAAACAGGAATAGGTTTAATACCATCTGAAAAGGTATATAAGATAGGTGCATCTTATGAACTATTAAAATAACTATATTAAATACTGATTTTTTGAGTCAGTATTTTTTTATATCTTGACATTAACATTAATATAGTGTACTATATAAATATAACGATGATAAGATTAAGTTAATTATATATACAAAAGTGACAAAAAATGCTATAATACATATGATAAAAAGAGGAAGGTAATAGTTAATATAAATGAAAATAAAAAATATCGCAATTATAGCACACGTAGATCACGGAAAAACAACATTAGTTGATTCATTGTTAAGACAATCAGGGACTTTTTCACAACATGAAAAAATACAAGAAAGAGTAATGGATAGTAATGACATAGAAAAGGAAAGAGGAATTACAATATTTTCAAAAAATGCTTCTATCAAATATGATGATTATAAAATTAATATAGTTGATACACCAGGGCATTCTGATTTTGGTGGTGAAGTACAGAGAATATTAAAAATGGTAGATTCTGTTTTACTTTTAGTTGATGCTTTTGAGGGTGTTATGCCACAAACTAAATATGTTTTAAAACAAGCATTAGAACATGGTTTAAATCCAATAGTAGTAATAAATAAAATAGATAGACCAAATTCTGATCCTGAAAATGTTGTAAATATGGTATTTGATTTATTTGTTGAATTAGGTGCTAATGATGCTCAACTTGATTTTCCAGTTGTTTATGCTTCAGCTAAATTAGGAATTGCAAAATTAAGTTTAAATGAAGAAACAGATAATATGAAGTCATTATTTGATTTAATCATTGAAAAAGTACCACAACCTGATGGAGATTTAAATGAAACATTGCAAATGCTTGTTACTAATATAGAGTATGATGAATATGTTGGTAAACTTGCAACAGGGAGAGTGTATAATGGAACAATTTCAAGAAATCAAGAAATAGTATTAATAAAAAGAGATGGAACTCAAGTTAAATCTAAGATTAGTAGAATTTATGGATATGAGGGTCTAAAAAGAGTAGAATTAGAAAAGGCTGGTGCTGGAGAAATAATAACGGTTGCTGGGATTGAGGGAGTGGATATAGGTGAAACTATTTCAGATAAGGATAATATAAGAGCCTTACCACTTATAGATATAGATGAACCTACATTATCAATGAATTTTATAGTCAATGATTCTCCATTTGCTGGAAGAGATGGAAAGTTTATTACTTCAAGAAATATATTAGAAAGATTAACTAAAGAAGTAAATCATAATGTAAGTATGAAACTAGAGCAAACAGACTCTCCAGATGTATTTTTAGTTAAAGGACGTGGAGAACTTCAACTTTCAATATTATTAGAAAATATGAGAAGAGAGGGATATGAAGTTCAAGTTTCTAAACCAAAAGTAATATTTAAATATATAGATGGAGTATTATTTGAGCCTATTGAGTATGCAACTATTGATGTAGCAGATGAATTTGTTGGAGTTGTTATTGAAAAAATAGGTGTTAGAAAAGGAGAAATGGTTAATCTTGTACAAGGTGGAGATGGATATACAAGACTTGAATTTAAAGTACCAGCTAGATGTTTAATAGGATTTAGAAATGAATTTTTAACAGACACAAGAGGTACTGGTATACTTAATCATACTTTCTATGATTATGAAAAATATAAAGGAGATGTTCCAAACTTTAGAAAAGGAGCATTAATATCTATGGAAAATGGAACAACATTTGCATATGCTTTAAATAACTTACAACCAAGAGGTATATTATTTGTTGAACCAGGAGTAGAAGTATATGAGGGAATGATAGTAGGAGAACATACAAGAGATAATGATTTAGTTGTAAATGCTTGTAAAGGAAAGAAATTGACTAATATGAGAGCAGCTGGATCAGATGATAATGTTAAATTAGCTCCTGCAAGAGTATTCACTTTAGAGATGGCTCTTGAATATATTAATGATGATGAATTGGTTGAAATTACCCCTAATCAAATAAGGTTAAGAAAAAAATTATTAACTGAAAATGAAAGAAAAAAAGCTAGAAATAGCATAGAAAGGTGATAAAATGAAATTCTTTTTATTAATGAATATATTTTTAACACCCTTTTTAATGATACTTTTAGGATATTTATGGACAAGAAGATTTCCAGCAAATGTAAACAAGCTGTATGGGTATAGGACTAAGTGGTCTATGTTATCTCAAGAAACATGGACTTTTGCAAATAAAATGTTCTCAAAACTATTTTTTATATTTGGAATAATATCACTTATATGTACAGCTATATATGCTAAAAATAAATTTACATCTTTAGTATTTATTCAAATATTATTACTGTTAGTACCATTTTTTATAACAGAAATTCTTTTAAGAATATTTTTTAATGATAAAGGTGAAAAAAAGTAAGTAAAGGAGAGATTATATGAAGAAATTAACAATATTATTGATGTTTTACTCTTGTATTTCTATTGCAAATAATGTTGAAAATTTAGAAAAAAAATTAGATTCAACTTATGCTTCAAAATACAAAAAGTTGGAAAAAGAAAAAATGAAGAATAATTTAATGGATTTTAATAAGTTAAATATAAGTTCAGGAATAAATTATTCAAAACCAAGCACTGCTAATAGTGGTAGTAGTGGTAATGGTAATGGTCATAGCTTAATACAAAGCAATAATATTCGTTTAGGATTTATTGACTATAATTTATCATTAGATTTATTAAAAAGTGGAGAAATTAGTAGTCATAGTATTAGTGCATCTAAAACTATTAATGAATATTTCTATAATAGAATTGATGAAAATAGAATAAACTATGATATCTCTAAATATAAATTGGAAGAAGAGAAAGAAAAAGAGTTATTTGATAAAATTGATTTAATAAAAAGATATGTATTACAAAATAAGATAGTAGAATTAAATAATAAAGAGAAAGAAAGATTTGAACAAGATAAAAATAAAATTGAAGAAAGCTATAAGCTTGGTATAATTTCTAAATATGATTATGAAGTAGGTAAGAGTAATTTAGAACTTTCTGAATTAAAATTCTCTATAGATAATGATACATTAGAACAAATAAAAGTAAATATGGTAGCACAAGAAATTAATTTAGAAAATTTAGAGTTTGATTATGACTTAGAAAAGATAAGTGATGAAGTAATTAAACAATATGTAAAAAATAAATATACAAGAATAGAAGAATTACAAATTGCTAAAAAAGAATATGATTATACTAAAGATTTAGTAATCAATAAAATACCTTCGATTACACCATCTATAGGATATGATATAAAAGCTAATGCGTTTAATGCAGGTGTAACTGTTTCTAAGAGTTTTAATATAATAACAAATGAATATGATGATATGAGAGAATTAAAAGAAGATATTCAAAAGAAAAAGAATAATTTAAATATCTTTGAGCAAAAGAAATACATAGAAGAAAAGAATTCATATAATAATTTATTATTTAGATATATTAGTAATGAAACAAAAGTTAAAAATTTAGAAAAAGAAGTAGAAATTATTGAAAGAAAATTTGAGCTGGGTTCTGAAAAATATACTAAACTTTTAGAAAAAAGAAATGAATTATTGAAAGCTAAAATTGATTTAGAAGAATCAAAAATTAATTTAAATATACAGAATTTTAAATTTAAAAGAGGTGTTAAATAATGAAAAAAATTAGTAAAACTAAAAAGATCATATTCGGAGTTGTATTATTAGCTTTAATTGGTTTTGGTGTAAAAATGTATTCAAGTTCATCATCAGTAAATTCAAATACAAATGTAACTCAAGTATATGAGGCTAAAAAACAAGACATTGAATTAAATTATGAAGTTACAGGTGAAGTTCATAGTGAAAAAGAAGTATTAATATTTTCAAATATACAAGGAAAAGTTAAAAAAGTTAATTTCAGAAAAGGAGATGTAGTAAAAAAAGGAGATGTATTAGTTGAATTAGATTCATCAAGTTTACAAGAAATTAACTCTAATATTAATAAATTAAAAATTAATTTATCAGCAAAACAAAAAGAATATAGAGATGCCCTTTCTTTATATAAAATAGGGGGTATATCTAAAAATGAAGTTGATAGATTAAGTGATGCAGTAAATCTTGCACAAATGGATTTAAAAAATGCACAAAATAATAGTAGTGAATTTTCAAATAAAATTTTATCAACTGTTTCAGGAGTAATTACTGAATCTTATGTAGATGAAAATTTAAAAATAGATTTAAGTAAATATCTATTTAAAATAGTTGATGTAGAAAATTTAAAAGTACATGCAGAAGTACCAAATGCTAAATTAAAAAGTATTAAAGAGGGTGTTAAAGTTAATATAACATCTGAATCTTTAGAAAATGGTGAAGTTATAGAATCTACAATAACTGAAATTTCTAAAATTTCAAAGAAAAGTAAACAATTTAATGATGCAGTTACAGATGTTGTAGCAAAAATTGATTCAAATTCTAAATTAAAACCAGGAGATACAGTTAAATTAAATATAATACTTGAAAGTATTAAAAATGCAGTAACTGTAAACTTTTTAGATGTATCTTTTGAAGGTGATAAAACTTATGTTTACACAGTAGATGAAAATGGAAGAGTTAAGAAAAATGAAGTAGTTTTAGGTAAAACTAATAACATAGTTTATGAAATTAAGTCAGGTATTAAAGAGGGAGATAAAATATTAAATAATTCAAGTAGAATATATAAAGAGGGAGATAAAGTACAATGATAGAAGTTAAGGATGTTACTAAAGTATATCAAAATGGTAAACTTTCCTTAGAAGTACTTAAAGGCTTAAACTTATCTGTAAGTGAGGGAGAATATGTTGCGTTAATGGGTCCTTCTGGTAGTGGGAAGTCAACTTTTTTAAATATTTTAGGGTGTTTAGATAATTTAACTACAGGTACATATATTTTAAATGGTATTGATGTATCTTTAATGAATGAGACTGAACTTTCAACAGTAAGAAATGAAAATATTGGTTTTGTATTCCAAGCATATAATTTATTACCTAAATTAACTGCTTTAGAGAATGTAGAATTACCTGCTATGTATAAAGGGATTGATAAAGAAACTAGGCTTGAAAAAGCTAAAAAAGCTTTAGAAATGGTTGGTCTAGGAGAAAGAATAAATCATAGACCTGTTGAAATGTCAGGAGGTCAAAAACAAAGGGTTGCTATTGCAAGAGCATTAATTAATGACCCTAAAATCATATTTGCTGATGAGCCAACAGGAAATTTAGATAGTAAATCTGGAGAAGAAATTCTTAAGATTTTCAAAGATTTAAATGATAAAGGCGTTACAATAATTATGGTTACGCATGAAGAAGATGTTGCACAACATACTAAAAGAATAATAAGACTTAGAGATGGTGTAATAAATTCTGATGAAATCGTAAAAGAGAGAAGGGGATAGTATGGAAATATTAGAATTAATAAAATTATCTCTTAAAAGTTTATATGGTTTCAAAATGAGATCTTTTTTAACAACCCTAGGAATTATTGTTGGTATAGGTTCAGTTGTAATGATATCTTCAATTGGTGCTGGATTTGAATCTGGATTATTAAGTGATGTTTCTAAAATTTCTGCAAAACTAATAACAGTATCTATAAATCATCAAAAATTAGGTAAATCTGAAAGAAGTAGAAATCATTATTTTACTGAAAGTGATATGTTATTAATGGAAAAACAAGAAAACATAGATAAAGTATTTGTTGAAAATGGATTATTGGGTATAGATGGAGAGGGTAGATACTATAGAGTAGCTGCCTATGGGAAAAAAGCTTTAGATGTATTAAGTCCAAAAATTTCAACAGGTAGATCTTTCACAGAAGATGAATTTAATTCTAAAAATAATTTAGCAGTGCTTGGAAGAACAAGTGCGATTAATTTATTTGGTAGTGAAAAAGAAGCATTAGGTAAACAATTAACATTTGATACATTTAATTATGATACAAGAGAAACTTTAACAATAATAGGAACTTATATAGAACCACATGAAAAAATAAAAAAGACATTTAATGATAAAACTATTGATGTAATTACAAATGATAAAGATTTTTCAAATGTTGAATTTCATGAAACAGTAACTGTAAAAGTAAAAAATGAAAAAGATATATCTAAAACAGTAAATCAAATAAAAGAGTATTTAAATGCTAAATCTGATTATCAAGATATATATGATGTTAAACTGTATTCAGAAGATGTAAATAAATTATCAGATGTATTGAATAAAATTTCATTATTTATTTCTCTAGTTGCAAGTATTTCACTTGCCGTTGGAGGAATAGGAGTTATGAATATTATGCTAGTTTCAGTTACTGAAAGAATTTCAGAAATTGGACTTAGAAAAGCTATAGGTGCTAAAAATAAGGATATATTAATGCAATTTTTAATAGAGTCTGTTACACTTACTTTATTAGGTGGATTAATAGGTGTCTTATTTGGATTAACATTAGCATTCTTAGTAGGTATTCCATTTGGTATTGTACCTATATTAAAATTAAATATACTAATAGTAGCTTTAGTAGTTTCTATGGGAACAGGATTAATATTTGGAATATATCCAGCTAAAAAAGCATCTAAATTATCACCTATGGAAGCATTAAGAAGTGAATAAATATCTTAAAGGAATAATTTTTATAGTTATTCCTTTATTTTTTAAAACGGCACTATTGATAAAATATTAAAAAAATGATATAATAGATTTACCATACAAGTCGGGGAGGTAGCGGGTCCTTGTACCTGAAGTCCGCTTTAGCAGGGATGATACCAATTTTGAGGGTAATTCTGGTGTTCACGCCATATTGTATTAATGTTGATAAAATTGTCCTATATTGTAAAAATTCAGCGAACCATGTCAGGTCGGGAACGGAGCAGCATTAAGTTGAGATTTTTAGGTTTATGGGGTAGCTATTTTTGAGTTGATACAATATGAAACCAATGTTGGACTTATTCGATTAATTGGTGTATGGTACATAGCTAGTTATCTAGCTTTTTTTATTATTTTAGGAGATTTTATGAGAATAAGTAAAGTTGATTTTGAAGATTTATATGAATTTAAAGATATTAAACATGAAGAAAATAACATATATTATGCTATTTCATTTGAACATAGAATATTTGGTTATTTAATTTTGAAAAAAGAAAATAGCTTAATTATTGATAAAATATATATAAAATATGATTATAGGAATAGTGGATATGGTTCTAAACTTTTAGATTTTGCAATTTATGACTGTATAAATTTAGGTTATGACCAAGTAGTCGTAAAAGAACATAAAAGAATAGATAACTTTTTAGAAAAAAATGATTTTGTGAAAATAAATGATGTTTATACAAGAATGAATTTAAAAGAGGGAATAGAAGATTTAAATTCAACAATTAAAGTTAGTAAAATTTCAATTATTGTAAATATTATACTTGTTATTTTCAAAATGTTTTTAGGATATAGTTTTAGAATAAATTCATTAGTAGCAGATGGTATAAATTCATTGTCAGATTTAATTAATAATGTATTAGTGTTAGTGGGTGCTAATATAGGGAAGAAACCAAGTGATGAAGATCATCCATTTGGTCATGGTAAAGTTGAATCTGTATTTAGTTTAATAATTGGTGTGATAGTAATTTTAACATCATTTGGAGTATTAAAGAATGGTATTTTAATGTTAATAAGAAAAGAATATTTAGAAATAAATGATAAATTTTATTCGATTTTACTGATATCTATTCTATTAGTATTAATTAAAATATTACAATATTTTTATGTCTATTTTATATCAAAAAAATATACAAATCCTTTAATAAAAGCATTGCTATTAGATTACAATGTAGATATTATACTATCAATAACTGTTGTACTAGGACTTTTAACATCTAAGTATATTTCACAGAATATAGATGCAGTGCTTTCCATTGTTATTTCTGGATATTTAATATTTCAAGGATACACTATTGTTAAAGAAAATACTTTAATATTAATGGATTCACAAGATGAAAATCTATTATTAAATGTAAAATTATTAACCTTAGAAGTTAAAGAAATTGAAAATATACATGATATTTATATGACTACAGTAGGAAAAAAAATATATATTATTGCAGATATTAGAGTAAGCCCTAATATTACATTAGAAAAAGCTCATGAAATATCAGTTATAGCAGAGAAAAAAATTAAATTTAGATATTCAAATATTAAAAAAGTAATATATCATATAGAACCAACATATGGTGAGGAGTAAGTATGAGAATAGTTGGACCAGCAGGTAATTTTGAAAAATTAGATGCTGCAATAAAAGCAGGGGCAGATGAAGTCTTTTTAGGTTTAAAAGGTTTTGGTGCAAGAAGAAATAATGATAATTTTGCTATGCAAGAATTACTAGATGGAATAGATTATGCACATAAAAAAGGAGTAAAGGTTTTACTTGCACTTAATACAATAATGAGAGATATGGAAATTAAATCGGTTTATAAGAATTTTAAACCTATATATGAACATGGAGTTGATGCTGTAATTGTACAAGATTTAGGTTTAATTAAATTCTTGAAAACAAATTTTCCAGATTTAGTTTTACATGGAAGTACTCAGATGACAGTAGCTAATTATGTTGAAGCTAATTATCTAAAGGAATTAGGTTTATCAAGAGTTGTACTTGCAAGGGAATTATCTTTTAACGAAATAAAGGAAATTAGAGAAAAAACAGATATTGAACTTGAAGTTTTTGTTTCAGGTTCTATGTGTATTTCTTATTCTGGAAATTGCTATGTATCAAGTTTTATAGGTGGTAGAAGTGGTAATAGAGGTATGTGTGCATATACATGTAGAAAAAAATTTAAAGATGAAGAAGGACAGTTATCATATTTTTTATCACCAAATGATCAATTATTAGAAGAAGTTGAAATAAAAAAATTAAAAGAAATTGGAATAGATGCTATTAAAGTAGAGGGAAGAAAAAAACAACCTGAATATATTTTTGAAACTGTTTCATATTATAAAGATATATTAAATGGGATTAGTAGAAAAAGTGAAAGCTATAAGTTGTTTAATAGAGGATATTCTAAAGGATACTTTTATTTAGATGATAAATTAATGAACCATAAGTATTCATCAAATTTTGGATATCTATTAGGAAAAATAGAAAATAATAATGAAATTAAAATATTAGATGATTTAATTTTAGGTGATGGAATACAATATGTAAATCAATATTTTGAAAAAATAGATGGTGTTTATGTAAATAAAATATATAAGAATGGGTCAAAGGTTTTAAGTGCAGAAAAAGGGGATATGATATATTTGCCAGATATACCTAAAGGCACAAAATATATATATAAAAATTATTCAAAAGAAATAAATGATAGAATAAATCATGATATTAAAGTACGTAAAAGATATAAAAAAATTAATGCAAAAGTAATTGCAAATTTAAATGAAGAAATATATATAGAATTTTCAACTATGAATAATTTTAATAAAGAAATTAAAGTTGGAATTAAAGGTGAAATATTAAATACTTTAGCAAATAAAAAAATTACAGAAAAAGATATAATTAGTAAGCTTTCTGAATTAGGTGATACTGATTTTGAAATAGAGAATATTGAAGTATTTTATGATGGGAAAGTATTTATACCATTTAGTAAAATAAAACAAATAAAAAGAGAATTAGTTGAAAAATTAACATTGAAATTAATATCTTCATATAAGCATGAAAAATTAGAATATATAGAATTTAAGTATCCTAAACTAGAACAATCAACTAATCCATTTTTTTCTGCTCTATGTAGAACAGATGAACAAGAAGCTAAATGTAGAGAACATGGAATAACAAAAATTTATAGAGAAAATTTTGATATTGTAAAACAAAAAAATATTTCTAATAAGTTAATTAATAAAAATACAAATCTTGTTTCAAATTTATATCAATTAATAAAAGGAAGAGAAAATGGTATTAAAAATCAAGCAATAAATTGGAATTTTAATGTTTTTAATAACATTAGTATAGATGTGTATTCAGCATTTGAAAATGTAGATACAATTTTTCTTTCTCCTGAATTAAATTATAAGCAACTTAAATTAATGACAAATACAGCATTAAAAAGAGGGCTTGTTATTTATGGTAGTTTGAAAACAATGTATATAGAACATACTATAAATAATAAGAAATATAAAGAAATACAAGGAGAACATTTTGATAGATATAAGGTTGTTAAAAATGACTTAGATAATATCGAATTATACCTATATAAACCTATGAATTTAATTCCTAAACTAGATTTAATTTATTCATTAAATCTTGATGAATTAAGACTTGATTTTACTTTTGAGAGTGGAGAAGAAGTTGAGAAAATTATTAAATCTTTAAAAACTAAAACTGGAAAATATAATCCATATGCCTTTGATATGGGTGTAAGTTAATAAAATTGTCCAAAATTTTTTTGGACTTTTTATTTAAAAAAAATATATATATGTTGTGAGATAATACA